>JABXJZ010000032.1 GCA_013375335.1 Desulfobacterales bacterium | reverse complement strand
CAGATCACACAGTCGAATTGACTGTCCGAGGACAGTCTCTTTGCCATGGCAGGGATTTCAAAGGCGCCCGGTACCTTGACAACGTCTATCTGATCATCAGATGCCCCGTGCCTTTTGAGTGCATCTAAAGCGCCGTCCAACAATCGTTGGCTGACAAAGTCATTAAAGCGGCTCACGACAATTGCGAATCGAATCCCCTTGCCTGAAATCTCTCCCTCAATAAGCCTGGGCATAAGCACCCTCCTTGTATAGCTACGTTTTCAATCTCATGATATGTCCTAGCTTTTCACACTTGGTCAAGAGATACTCCTCATTTTCAGCCCTTGGGGGAATTTCAATAGGTACCCTGCCGGTAACTGTCAAGCCGTAACCTTCCAGACCAACTATCTTCTTGGGATTGTTGGTCATTATCTTCATCCTCTTAACACCTAAGGCAACGAGAATCTGGGCACCGACCCCGTAATCCCTCAAGTCAGGCTTAAAACCGAGCCTTTTGTTTGCCTCTACAGTATCCAGGCCTTTATCCTGCAATGCATAGGCCTTAAGCTTATTGGCAAAACCTATTCCCCGACCCTCCTGTCTTAAATAGATGACCACCCCCAGTCCCTCTTTGTTGATCATCTCAAGGGCCCTCTTCAGTTGATCTCCGCAGTCACATCTGTAGGAGCCAAAGACATCCCCTGTGAGACATTCAGAGTGAACCCTCACGAGAATATCCTTCTCGGGATCAATCTCGCCCTTAATGAGGGCTAGATGCTCACTGTTATCCAGCTCATTGCTAAATGCTATTGCCTTGAATTCACCGCATGGGGTCGGCAAAACCGTTTCTGCCTCCCTATGGACAAAGGATTCATTTCTCATGCGGTAGGCAATAATATCGGCAATGGTGACTACCCTCAGACCATGGCTTTGAGCGAACGCATTAAGGTTAGGTCTTCTGGCCATGGTGCCATCCTCATTCATTATCTCACAGATAACCGCCGCGGGTTTGAGGCTGGCAACCCTGGCCAGGTCTACCGAACCCTCGGTCTGCCCGGCCCTGAAAAGTACTCCCCCTCTCCTTGCCCTTATGGGAAAAACATGGCCTGGCTGAACCAGGTCATCCGGTGCGGCATCATCCGCAACAGCTGTAATGATAGTGTGTGCCCTATCGGCGGCGGATATACCGGTAGTCACCCCGTTCTTTGCGTCTACAGAGACAGTAAAGGCGGTCTGAAAACGAGACCTGTTATCGTGAACCATCGGTGGAAGAGCTAGTCTTTCAACGATATCTGGATGGAGGGATAAGCAAATCAAGCCTCTCCCGTATTTGGCCATAAAGTTAATAGCCTCAGGGGTGACCTTCTCAGCTGCCATGGTTAAATCACCCTCGTTTTCCCTGTCTTCATCATCCACGAGGATGACCATCTTACCTTGGCGTAAGTCTTCAAGTGCACCCTGTATCTCAGAAATGCCCATTGCCCCCTCCAAGACCATGCCTGATCAACATGTCTCTATCAATCCTTGAGGCTGTCTCCTTTGATACTGCTCCTCTGTCGTAGAGGAACCTCTCTACATACTTGGAAATCAGATCTATCTCTATGTTTACCTCGTCGCCAACCCTTTTTCTTGAGATTGTAGTTACGCTCGCCGTATGAGGTACAATAGTTATATCAAAGGATGTCCCCACGCATCTGTTGATGGTGAAGCTAATTCCGTCTACGGCAATGGAGCCCTTCTCTATCAAATACCCGCTCAAGGACTTATCGATACCAATCCGCATGATCCATGATCTTTGCAATCGTTGAACCCTTTCGATTATTCCAGTACCATCTATGTGACCGCTGACAAGATGGCCACCTAATCTGTCAGACAACGTAAGCGCCCGTTCGAGATTCACCTCCTCGCCTCGTCTTATCTTCCCTAAGGTGCTTCTCTGAAGTGTCTCGGCTGAGACATCCAGGGTAAACAGATCTCCTTTGACACCGGTTATGGTCAAGCAGACACCACCAACTGCAAGGCTATCTCCTGGATGGCAATCGGAAAAGAAGGCAGGTACCCTTATGGTAAGGGTCGCCTCCCCGCCTACCCTCCGAATGGTTCTGATCTCTCCGATCCCTTCAACAATACCAGTGAACATTATTGCGTTATACGCTGATAGTCATTAAGTTATATGGTAGTGGTGGAAGTCACCGTCGATCTTGGGCACCTGTTAACTCATCTTAGGATACGACTCAATCATGATGTCATTATCAAACCTCCTGACCGTCGAAACCTTGAGGGTCAGGCACTTCTCCAGTATGTCACATCCAGGTCCTCTCGTGAACGGAACACCATTTTCACCGCCCAGGATCTTCGGTGCGAGGAGTATATAAAATTTGTCGGCAAACCCCTCCCTTATGATTGAACCGAAGAGGGTAGCCCCTCCTTCTACCAGAACAGAGGTTATTGACATCCCTGCTAGCTTATCAAGCAAGTCGGCCAGATCAACTCGCCCATCTCTCATCTTGCAGTCGATAACCCTGACCCCTAGCCCTTCCACCTCTTTTCTCTTTGTACTGCTTACATTACTACCGGCGGCTATTAAGGTCAAGGCCGATGGTCCCTCAGTGAGTAGCCTGCTGCCTAAGGGAATCCTTAAATTCGTATCCGCTATAACCTTAACAGGATCCCGATTTGACCCTCTTATCAAATACGGTGTCAAGAGGGGATCATCTGCTATAACAGTTCCCACCCCAATCATTATAGCATCTGCCCTCTTTCTCAAGGTGTGAACGAATTTCCGTGATTTCTCGTTGGTGATCCACTTCGAGTCACCTTTTCTGGTGGCAATCCAGCCATCCATGGTAAGCGCCACCTTCAAAGTCACAAAGGGTTGGCCTTTTGTCACATATTTCATATAGGCCTCGTTTAATCTCGTGCACTCTTCCTCTAGTACCCCGCGTCTCACCTCTATCCCCTGAGATCGCAGAAATTGACATCCACCGCCGCTAACACCTGGATTGGGATCAGCCATGCCAACCACGACCCTCTTGACGCCGCGCTCTAGTATGGCAGCTGTGCATGGTGGGGTTCTGCCGTAGTGGTTACAGGGCTCCAGATTAACATAGAGCGCGGATCCCCTTGCCCTTTCACCCGCCTTGGATAATGCCTCTACCTCTGCATGGGGACCCCCGGCCTTTTTATGATAACCAGACCCAACAATATGCCCATTCTTAACTACGAGGGCACCCACTGCGGGATTTGGAGAGGTCGAACCCAGGCCTCTCCTTGCCAAACGGAGTACCTGTTTCATAAATAGCTCATCGACATCCATCGCCTATCTCACAACCCACGCTATTTATCTGCCTCTTGTCTCTCATCAAGCAGTTCTTTCAATTCGGCCATGAACTCGTTGATGTCCTTAAACTGCCTGTAAACAGAGGCAAACCTGACATAGGCCACATCATCCCACTCTTTGAGTTTTTCGATCACCCGCTCACCTATATCAGAGCTCCTTATCTCCCTGTGGCCACTCTCTTGAAAGAGCTGGCCCAGGGAATCAACGAAGTCATCAATTATGTTAGTGCTTATTGGCCTCTTCTGACAGGCCTTTTGGATACCCGCCCTGATCTTTTCGTGATTGAAGGGCTCCCTCCTTCCATCCTTCTTTACTACCATAGGCAGGACAGCCTCAACCCTCTCATAGGTGGTAAAACGCTTTTCGCACTTGAGGCACTCTCTCCTTCTCCTTATCATCCTGGCATCTTTACTGAGCCTGGAATCAATGACCTTATTCTTTGTCTCCCCACAAAATGGACACTTCATATCGTTAACCTCACCAGCTCTATATTTGCCTCAGACAATAGCTCATCAGCCAGGGGATCTGGATAGCCATCCAAGAAAAAGATCTTGTCTACCCCTGCGTTGATAAGCATCTTCGAACAAATGACACACGGCATGTGCGTAGAGTAAAGGGTTGTCCCTCGAGTCATAGCTCCATAATAGGCTGCTTGTATGATTACATTCTGCTCAGCATGAAGGCCCCGACAGAGCTCATGCCGTTCACCGGGCTCTACGCCCAAATTCTCCCTCAGACAGCCAGTATCCCTACAGTGTCTTATACCGGTTGGGGCACCGTTGTACCCCGTTGCCAGGATTCTCTTGTCTTTGACCAACACCGCACCAACCTTCCTTCTCAGGCAGGTTGACCGTGTGGCTACCAGTTTTGCGATGGACATGAAATACTCTGGCCAGGAAGGTCTTGACACTAAATCCTGCATGGTCTGATCCAGCAATTATATTCATATCTCCTTAACGGCACTATTGGAACGATGGATGAACTTTTCCTGAACAAAGTAAGGGCGAGGAAGATAGATCAGGGGACGAACTCTTTGAAAATCAACGAGCTATTGGTGCCGCCGAACCCAAAGGAATTGGATAACACCGTTCTCACCCTTGCCCTCCTGGCCTTGTTTGGCACATAGTCAAGATCGCATTCAGGATCGGGAAACTCATAGTTGATAGTTGGAGGGATAAGGCCGTGTTTTATTGTTAGGATGGAGTATATTCCCTCTACCACCCCTGCACCACCTAAGAGGTGACCTGTCATGGATTTGGTAGAGCTTATGGGGACCTTACGTGCATGATCACCGAACACGGTTTTTATGCCCTTTGTCTCTGAGATATCATTCAGTTTTGTACTCGTTCCATGGGCATTTATACACTCAATATCGGTGGGACTCAAGCCTGCGTCTCTCAATGCCGCCTCCATACAGAGTCGAGCTCCTAGTCCATCAGAGTCAGGGGCAGTGAAATGGTAGGCGTCTGCGGACATGCCATAGCCTACTATCTCCGCATAGATATTCGCACCCCTCTCGAGTGCATGGTGCAGTTCTTCTAGGATAATCATACCGCCACCCTCTGACATTATAAAACCATCCCTCTCTCTATCAAAGGGCCTCGATGCCTTCTCTGGCTCTTCATTTCTTGTTGAGAGGGACCTCATAGAGGTAAATCCCCCTAAAGCCAGAGGGGTTAAGACTGCTTCTGTTCCGCCGGTTATCATCGCCTCAGCTGCCCCTCGCTGAATTATCTTAAATGACTCACCAATGGCATGAGAGCTAGCGGCACATGCTGTCTCTATTGAGGTGTTGGGACCTCTGACCCCGAACTCGATGGATATCTGACCTGAGGCCATGTTGGCTATTATACCGGGAATGAAGAAGGGGCTTATCCTTCTTGGTCCCTTTTCCAAAAGGACCTTATGGTAAAATTCGATGGTGCCCAATCCACCCATACCAGAGCCCGTTACACACCCCACCTGATGATTGTTCTTGGGTGTTATGTTGAGCTTTGCGTCTTCAACAGCCATTCGGGCTGAGGCCACGGCATAGTGGATGAAGATATCAAGGTGCTTGGCCACCTTTGGGGCAAGAAAATCCTCCGACCGAAAGCCCTTGACCTCACCTGCAATCCGGCTAGGAAAAGCAGAGGCATCGAATTTGGTAATAAGCCCTATGCCGGATTTGCCATTTGAGACAGCATCCCAGTTTTCCTCTACTCCGATACCAAGGGGCGTAACCATGCCAACCCCTGTAATGACCACTCTCCTGGGCATCTTAGTATTCTCCTTACCAAATTTAAGCGGCGGCTTCGCCTTTCCCCTTTTGAATATATTCTATAGCGTCCCGGACAGTAAGAATCTTTTCGGCCTCCTCGTCCGAGATGGAGATACCAAATTCCTCCTCCATGGCCATGATCAGTTCTACCTGATCGAGGGAGTCCGCACCCAAATCATCCACGAATGATGCCTCAGGAACAACATCTTCCTCGTTAACCTCCAGCTGCTCACAAATAATCTTTCTTACCTTTTCCTCAACCGACATGGCTCCTTACCTCCGTAAATTTTTTTGAAATACCCTTACATATAAAGACCGCCATTTACGTGAATAACCTGTCCTGTAAGATAGTTTGCACCGATGGAAGCCAACCAATAAACTGTTTCAGCTACCTCTTCAGGGTCACCAATCCTCCCCATGGGGATCTGGGCCAAGAAGGTCTCCTTTACCTTCTCAGGAAGTCTTTCTGTCATCTCCGTATTAATAAATCCCGGGGCTACAGCATTAACCGTAATACCCCTGCCGGCCAATTCCCTAGCAACACTCTTGGTGAAACCGATTATGCCTGCCTTAGAGGCTGCATAATTAGACTGACCAATATTTCCAATCTGTCCAACGACAGATGAGATGTTTATAATCCTCCCTCTCCTCTCTTTTACCATTGACCTTATGGCTGCCTTAGTACAATTAAAGACGCCTTTAAGATTAACGAGCAAGGCTTGGTCCCATTGATCTTCAGACATCCTCATCAGCAATGCGTCTCTTGTTATCCCGGCATTATTAACCAGCACATCCACCCTGTGAAACTCCCTGAGTACTTCCTGGAAAAATTCCTCAACAGCGCTAAAGGAGGAGATATCGAGTTTCCTTGCCTTCGCCTCCACACCCGCTTTTTCAAGGACCCCTAATGTCTCATGTGCCGCAATTTCATCCGGATCGCAGTGAACGAATACGATTCTCGCGCCCTCCTTGGCAAACCTGAGGCAGCACGCCCTGCCAATTCCCTTGGAACCTCCGGTTATAACCACTATTCTCCTTGATTGAGGCAATGTTTCCCTTCAAAGGCCCCCTGAGCGAAATCTACCCAGCCTTTCCTCCAGCTGATCTTGAACACGGCTATTGACAAAATCTCTGGCCGCTCTAATCGCATTCTTTATGGCCTTAGGAGAAGAGCTGCCGTGACATATGATGCCAACACCCTTCACTCCTAAGAGGAGGGCCCCGCCATACTCCGCATAATCAAGATTCCTCTTAAGGTTTTCAAATGCCCTTCTGCTAAGCCAGAAACCAACCCTGGAAAGCAAGCTGCGGGACATCTCTCTTTCAACCATGATGCCCATGGTCTCGGCCATTCCTTCACTCAATTTAACTGCTACATTGCCGACAAATCCATCACTAACGATCACCTGTACATCTCCGGAGAATATATGCCTTCCTTCAACATTCCCAATGAAATTGAAGGGGCCCTTCTTAAGCATATCGTGGGCTATCCGAACCCGTTCATTGCCCTTACCTCCCTCTTCCCCAATATTCAATATTCCTACCTTTGGATTATCCATATTAAGGAGCGATCGGGTAAAGATATCACCCATAATACCAAACTCAAAGAGCTGTCTGGGCGTAGTCTCAACATTGGCCCCCACATCAATCAACACAACCTTTCCCTTTGCACCAGGAAAGACCCCTGCTAAGCCCGGTTTTTCCACGCCTCTTATCCTTCCAAGAAGAAGGGCAGCAGCTCCTATGGTTGCCCCGCTATTGCCGGCACTGACAACTGCATCAGCCCTGCCTTTTCTTACGAGGTCAAAGGCTACCATGATAGAGGCATCCCTCCTCCGCCGCAGAACCTTTAAGGGTGCTTCGTCCATGCCCACCATCTGGGTGCAATGATGAATCCGGATACCGTTACCTGCCTTTTTCCTTCCACTGAGCTCCTGAGCAAGGAGGTCTTGATCTCCTACAAGGGTAATATTCACCTCCAACTCAGACTGTGCCCAGAGGGCACCTTGAACGGTCACTGCGGGGGCATGGTCTCCTCCCATTGCGTCTACAGCTATGTTCAAACTAACCCCCTTCTTTTTTGATTATTGTTTTGCCCTTATAGGTACCGCAGTTCATGCATACGTGATGCGGAAGGACTGGTTCGTGACACTGAGGACAACGCGAGATGTTGGGTAGCTTTAGGTGATGATGGGATCTCCTCATGTCCCTTCTTGATCTTGATTTCTTCTTCTTTGGTACAGGCATATTAAGACTTACTCATGAGTTTTGATAAAGAGATGTTTCATATGTTGACGAACATGAACACCGTGTCATGTTCAAATTACACCCGCACACAGGGCAAAGTCCTTTGCAGTCTTTCCTACAAAGGGTCTTCATGGGAACACTGAGTATAATCTGTTCTCTTATTATCTGAGCAGGGTCAAGAAACTCCCCATCAATGAAATCCAGGCTAAGGTCATCTTCCGATAGTTCGACGTCGAGCTCCCCTTTAAATGGAGCAATTGACAGATATATCCTGAAATCCGTTGATAAATCCCAGCCATAGGGCTCAAGACACCTATCGCATCTCATAACTAGCCTGGTAGATAGAGACCCTTCAACTGCAATCTTTTTGCCCGCTGGGTATAACTTGATCGAGGCAGAAAGGGGGGCTTCAAGCCCCATGAGCCGATCCTCATCAAGATCCGATTTCCACCAATCCGGTGTAAGCGTGAAGTGTAGACTTTTACCCTCCGAAGGGATATTTGTCAAATCGATTCTCATGTAACGCCAAAAGCTGAAACACATTAGCCAGAATTATGGGCCCCGTTGGATAATTAAGATTTGCTTTTATATCCAGTGCCTGTTTTTGTCAAGAAAATTTCTCCTCTCCCCACCACTTGCACTGCTGAATCCAAAGTAGTAAGATCCAAGGGTATTTTGGCCTCAATACGACTTTGGTAGGCTAAGACTAGGCGAAAAAGATAGCGAATACCACCATGAACTGTGAGATAGTAACCATTGGAAGTGAACTCTTGCTTGGCCATACCATAGACACGAATGCATCCTATCTCGCTCGCAAGCTCAATCTTATCGGCCTCCATATAGCGTTTCATACGACAGTGGGAGACAACCATGTTCAAATAAGGGATGTTCTTTCCCAAGCAGTGAAGAGAGCCGATCTCGTCATAACTACAGGTGGCCTTGGGCCCACACAAGATGACCTTACAAGAGAGGCAATAGCTGATCTGGTAGGTGTTTCGCTTGCCTTCAAGAGAGAGCTGATGGATCACATCGAATCAATTTTCAGGCGTTTAGGGTACAGGATGCCGGAAAACAACAAGAAACAGGCCTTTATACCTGCCGGGGCCATCCCAATTCCCAACGAAACAGGAACGGCTCCTGGGTTCATTGTTGAGAAAGGATCACGGTTAATTATTGCCCTTCCTGGCGTACCAAAAGAGCTCAAATACATCCTGAACAAGGAAGTGCTTCCGTACTTGAGGAAACGTTTCCGCCTTGACGGGGAATTGATTACCTCAAGGGTCCTCAAGGTAACTGGCATGGGCGAAAGTAAGGTGGACAGCCAGATAAAGGATCTCATCGACACTACAACCAACCCAAGTGTTGGCATTCTGGCCTCACCAGGTGATATAAGTATCAGGATAACGGCCTATGCAAAAAGTGCAGAGGGGGCCCAGGATCTTATCCGGCCAGTCGAGCAAGAAATCAGATCACGGTTGGGAACTAGTATATATGGTGTTGACGATGACACCCTCGAGGACGTCGTCATAAATCTCCTCAATAAGAGGGGGGACACCTTAAGTGTCTTAGAGACCTTTTCAGGAGGGGAGCTAACTGCCAGACTGCAACGGTCTCCATCATCGCCCCTCCACAAGAGCATTGTGATAGGGAAAAGGGAACAGATCCCCTCATTTTTAGGTAAAAAAAGCCCCCCCACCAGTGGAGAGATAGCAGAGGCCCTTGCTGAAAAAATAAGGGACAAGGGAGATAGTTCAATAGGTTTGGCCCTCTTGGGGACAGTACACTTGGCTGAAAGGGGTTATGAGGTGGGTGCCCATGTCGTGGTTTCCGGTGAAGCTATCGGCAGAAGCTATGCGTGGAAAATGGGAGGCGATCTCCCTACCTTACAGAACAGGGGCGCTACTACAGCCTTGAATACCTTGAGATTAGCCTTGATTTCCAGATAATACCAGGTTATAGGGATAAGTGGACAGGGCGTTCTCCCTATCGATTCAATATCCGTGTTCCGAATTTCTATGGACTTTTGGAACAGGTGGCCTTAGGCGTGGGAGGGCCCGCCAACGGTAATTAATAAACAATAGCGAGGTGATCAAGATGGTACGTCGACCAGCAGTAGCCAATCAATTTTATCCGGGAAGTGAAACGGATCTTAAAAGGGATGTTTCCAGCAGGATTGGAGAGGTCCAAAAAAGGGGGAAGGCGCTGGCCTTAGTATCTCCCCATGCCGGTTACATGTACTCAGGCGATATTGCCGGAGCTGTTTACTCTCAAGCCGAGATTACCAAGGATGTCGTAGTTATGGGTCCCAATCACCACGGGCTTGGGGACCCATTTGCGGTAGAT
>JABXJZ010000224.1 GCA_013375335.1 Desulfobacterales bacterium | reverse complement strand
GAGTTCGAACCATTGAAAAGGGGCTATGAGTTTTTCGTCTCCTTTCTCCTTTCCGTCACGAACAAAACCAATGAGAATCTCGAAATCGATTGGAACAAAACACGTTATATCCATAAGGGCCTTAATTATGGCGGTTTTGTGTTTAAAGGCATTGATCCTGCGGATGTGAGAAACTCAACAATACCGCCCGATATCATTCCAGCCAGAGGTAAGTTTTCAAAAGTGATTTCACCTTACAGATTATTGGCACGTGCCCCCCTTAGAGACCAGAGTATAAGCGAGTCAACTATCAGTGCTGGCATATTGCCAGACGGTGAAAATGGTATCGTTCTCGTTGTAAGGCAGAACGGCAAAGAAATTGTGGACAAGATGATGGTAACAATAGAAGAGAAAAAAGTTCAATGATGATTGTTGCTTATCTGGCTAAGAGTTTCATGAACATCAAGATAGAGATCATAAACGATGTTTAGGTTTATCTGTATAAGTCAGGTTAATAATGGAGGTAAAGATGCTCTATAAAAGGTTTGTAGGAATTGTTCTCATATCTTTTTTAGCCTCGGGAATTGTGCAGGTCACAGATCTTTCAGGTGATGAGCCTGAGGCGACAAGAAGGGTTGAGGATTTTTCCGCCTTTCAGCCTGGGGCGTTTCCTGAAGGCTGGAAATCCCGGGGTGGGGAAGGGAGCGAGGTCTACAGGGTGAGGTCTAACGGAGAGACCTATCTTGAAGCACAGGCTAAAGGTACCGCAGTTACCATAGCCAAGAAGTTTGAGTATGATCTCAAGAAATACTCCCTTCTGCTGTGGCAGTGGCGGGTGCTCGAACTTCCTGAGGGTGGCGATGAACGGTACAAGAAGACCGGGGACAGTGCCGCTGCACTCTATGTGATCTTTGAGGGTCGTTTCAGACCGGACAATATGAAATATGTGTGGAGCCCATCTCTGCCCATTGGGACCACAACTGAAAGCCCCTACAGCAGAAAGACAAAGATCGTGGTGCTTCGGAACCAGAAGTCTCCCATTGGCGAGTGGGTATCTGAAAGAGTGAATGTGTATGCTGATTATAAGAGGCTTTTTGGCCGTGAGCCAAAACTGGTACAGGCTATCGGACTTATGTCTGATTCGGATAATACTGATTCCACGGCTGTAGCCCATTATAAAGGGATAACAATAAGCATGCAAGAGTAGGGGGTGGCCCTTAGCGAAGACATCCCGAAGCACTTAGACCTGTAGATGTTCAAGAAATTCCCTCCATGCAAGGTATGGTAAGTTGAAGAAACATGGGATTGTAGCCTCGAGAAAAAATTGATGTTTACCTCTAAAACAATACCTATGAGCTTAAGATTAGACTACTGTGTAGCCTATTAGAGGGAAGGGATGATAGTGTGTTTGCCCTCTTTCGTTAGGAGGAGCTGGTAACAAATCAGACACACTGATTTCTTAAACTCACCTCAGTGGAGTCCTTAGGTGGGTTTTTTACTGCTATTTTTGGCTTTGACCTCCCTTGCCTGACACCAAGGCCCGGAGTAGGCCTTGGCTATTACATTCCTTTTATTTGATTTATCCCCAGCTTTTCCAGGACCTCGTGCCTGGAGTCTGAAATCAGCCTGGAAAAATTCTCCTTGAATGACTCTGAGTATTCTTCAATGCTCTTAAGGCCTCGGTCATAACAACGCACGGCCTTTTCATATTCCCCGCTCCCCTGATAGATAAGGCCAAGTTGATAGAGGCAATGCACGTCCCACGGTCTCGTCTTTAAATGCTCCTCCAATAGCTCAGCAGCCTCATGTTGCATTCCCATGAGTTGGTATCCTTCTGCAATCATGTAAGCTATCTGGGTATCCCCCTTGTAATGGGTTAGTGCCTTTTGAGCGATTTCTTCAAACTGCTGTGTGCAGTGTTTCTGTCTTTGACCAGAGCGTGGCCTTATCAGGCGGGGTCTCGGTCGTTCAAGGAGCGCAATAAGTGAAAGCAACTTCAGGAATAAACCCTCTCTCTCATATTCTCTATTGCGCAGCAGGTCATGGGCATCCTGAAGGGAGTCCTCATATTTTCCCATGGCAATATGAACCTCGTGCTTAACAAAGTGAGCGCTGAGGCTCTTGGGGTTGGCCTCTATGAACTCCTCACAGCACCGAATTGCCCTCTCGTAAGCGCCATACTGGATAAGGGCATCCACCTTTTTCACCAAGGCCTTTTCCCTCTGCTCTGAAAGCCTTATAATCGCGGTCCCCATAGTTACGGTCCGACATGCCCGTACTCGGTTTGACAGAGTACGGTCTTTAGCCCCTTTCCCTTAAGGATTTTGTGGATGTTCAGCATTTCATCGTAGTTCGGCTTGATGAGATCAGGCCTTTTAAATTCCGGTCTGTAGTCCAAGACGCAGACCTGGACCTCCGGGTCTATCTCATATAACCTCTCTCCCATCAGCCCTATCTCTTCAGCCGATATTAATTCTCCATTATAGGGAATCCCTATGCCCGTGAAAACCCCCTCCCTGTATCTCGCAATCAGATATCGAGCTGCATCCCATGCCGTATTCAAATACCTCTCAGCCAGGCTCCTATCCTCAATCCCGGTTATCCGCATAAATGTCTCCGGATAATACCCTTTAAGGTCCGGGCCTATATCCGTCATCCCGGCCTCCACCAGCTCATCGATATAATCCCTTGTGAGGATAGAGGCGTTTGTGTCAACGTGAATCCTTGCATTTGGGTCGAGGTTGAGCCTTTTCAGCTCTCTTACATATTCCACTAGCCACCTTCTGTTTAGGGTGCTCTCACCCCCGGAAATCGCCATCCTGTCCACTCCCGATCTTTTTCTTGTGCTTGTCATGATCTCCGCTGCCTCATGAGGGGTCAATGCCTTACCCTCCCCTTTATAGGTTGTCTCCCAGTTCTGACATTGGGGGCAGCGAAGGTTGCATCCAGCGGCAAAGCAGGCAGCCTCTATATACCCATGGCCGCCCTTCAGCCACCAGGGTGTTCCCACCCCGCCAACAGTATGCGGGGTGAAGCCGTGGACTATTCTCTTGGGTATATAGTCCTCTGCAAGCTGTGTTCTGATTCTAAGCCCATCCCTTACGGGAGTGACACAGGCGGGCCTGATCTCCTCATCTATTTCAACTGCACAGCTCCAACAGCCGCCAACCTCACAGGGTGCAAATAGAGGGCCCTTCTCTGGATACTTTGTCACCTCGTGTCCGGTCATTTCCAGGGCCCTCTTGACCGTTATCCCATCCGGCACTTTCAGCCTTTTCCCATCGACCTGTATCGATAACTGCCTGTTCACCTTCCTGTGACGGCCTCCCTTAGCCTATTCCCCCTTCGACCATCGCCCACGAGGCCAAGGAGGGAGGTTGGTGAGGATCACGGTAGATTTCTCAGTAATTCCAGCTCCTCCTCTGTGCTGACAAATACGCCGATGTTTCCCAATCTCACCTCCTCAAGCCCTCTGTCCTTTGCCCTCTTGTAAGCCTCTAGCATCTGCACAAGATTGGG
>JABXJZ010000532.1 GCA_013375335.1 Desulfobacterales bacterium | reverse complement strand
CGCCTCAGATACCTACGATAGTCTTTCTGGTGGTTCTCAAGTAGAAATTTCAGGTAGTTGATGTTTTTTTCAATGGCCTCCATATATAAATCCCTGTCCAGGTTCCAGCGCACCTTGAAGTGGAAGCGCATATATTCATTGAGGCTGTCCAGTTCAATGGCAAACCGCTTCCGGGTCATGACATAGAAGCCTACGGTTTTCTTCAGGAGGTCTAGTTCGGTGTCATATCCCATGATTCTTGCCTCCCTGAATTCGTAGAACAGAAAGAGGAGCTTCTCAAGATAGGCTCTATCTGCCATCTGGCCCAGGAGATCGGCAGCACATAGGATCTTACCCAAGAGTTGGACCTGGCGGGACGCAAATCGGAGTTTGTTAATCTTAGGACTGAGACCAGTGCAGCTGAGGATATTGGGGTAGTCTCTGAAATCCTCTTTTGACAATCCCCTATCAGCTATATATTTGTCCATGAAGGCAATGCTGCGCTCGGTATGTATAGGTGTGTATTTAGCGCCTGTGCCTACATCGTTATCAAGCGTCTGGATATATCCCGTATCATGCATCAGGGCACATATGAGTCCCAGATTTGCCTGTTCCTCTGTAAGCTTCCACCCACCTACCATTACACCGTGCATAAGCCTCGCCGTCGCCAGGAAGGCATCCGTGGTATGCTTGAGGCTGTGGTATTCGGTAGTACATCTGCGATATCCCGGGTACTCGCCGTGGAAGAGGTGCACAATATCATTGAATACGCGGTCCATCTGGTCAAAGCGAAAGCCCGGGAATATCATGAGGACTATTGTCCT
>JABXJZ010000531.1 GCA_013375335.1 Desulfobacterales bacterium | reverse complement strand
GAAAAACCCCCGGATTTTGCTCAGTCGAATCCTATTTCTTACTATCCATCCTATCTGCAATTGAAGCATCATAGATAAGAGAATTTTTCATGTAAATTCTTGTTTTTCCTTCAATAATTGACGTTTTTGTGCTATACAGTGACCATCTGTTGGTGCTCAAATGAAATCCAAAAACAGCTGAGCGAGGGCAAATAAATCATGGCAAAGTACAAACCATACAGCTATAAGCAGATGGTCATGCTTTCTGTTTCTCTGGAGGATCAGATCGTGCCAGGTACCCTGGAGTTCGCCATCCACACCCTGGTTGAAGAGCGCATGGATGTGAGCCGGTTTGATGAGAAGTACCAAAATGATGAGACCGGCCGCTTGGCCTATGACCCGAAGGTGCTTCTGAAGGTCGTCTTGTTTGGCTATTCCCGGGGGTTGAACTCTTCGAGGAAGATCGAGCGGGCCTGTTGTGAGAATGTGACCTTTATGGCGCTCTCCTGCGGGCAGTGTCCTGATCACAGCACCATTGCGGCTTTTGTCTCCTGCATGAAGGATGAGATTGTGTCCTTGTTTCGGGATGTGCTTTTGGTCTGTGAGGAGATGGGGCTTTTGGGGGGCACTTTTTTTGCCCTGGATGGTCTGAGGCTCCCTTCCAACGCCTCCGAGCAGTGGACGGGGACCCATGCGGAGCTTCGCAGGAAGAAGGAGCGCATGGAGGCCCAGGTGAAGGAGCTCGTTGAGGAGCATGCGGCGCAAGACAAGCGGGATGAGGAGAGCCCCAACGGAGGGATTCCAACCGGGAGAGTACACCGCGAGA
>JABXJZ010000223.1 GCA_013375335.1 Desulfobacterales bacterium | reverse complement strand
GCCAGCTCTTTTTGGCGGACTAAGAAAAGAATAGTTAGTAGTTAGGTTCTACGTAGCATTCTGTCCCTGCTGAATTAAGCTGGATGAGGGGGGAGTGGAATATGACGAAGAGATTAGCCATAGTCAT
Organism: Desulfobacterales bacterium; assembly: GCA_013375335.1. Classification (GTDB taxonomy): domain Bacteria; phylum Desulfobacterota; class DSM-4660; order Desulfatiglandales; family B25-G16; genus JABXJZ01. Next base: position 3,380 of record JABXJZ010000223.1, on the reverse strand, counting down.
ATGGTTCTCCATGATTATTCTTCTTACCGAGTACGCAAATGGACAAGACGCCCAAGTTCTAGTGCAAGCCGCCGTGAATTACTACCGAGGTAAGGCTTCCATTTCCACGGTGGATATGACCATTCATCGTCCGAATTGGGAACGGACCTTGACTATCAAGGCCTGGACCAAAGGGCAGAAAGATAGCATCTTTACCATCATTGGACCTCCCAAAGATAAGGGCAACGGCACTCTAAAGAGAGGGCGAGAGATGTGGACGTATAATCCCAAGGTCAACCGTGTTATCAAGCTTCCACCCTCAATGATGTCCCAGTCCTGGATGGGATCGGATTTCTCGAACAACGACCTGGCCAAGTCCGATAGCATAATCGACGATTACACTCATATGATTACGGCCACCGAGATCCATGATGGGAAAAAGGTGTACGTTATCAAGTCCACCCCAAAACCTGAAGCGCCGGTGGTGTGGGGCATGCAAAAACTTAGTATTCGGGAAGACCATATTTTACTAAGCCAGGAGTTTTATGATGAGGATCTCAAGCTTGTCAAGGCCATGACTGGCCAGCAGATCCGGATGCTGGGCGGGAAGCTAATGCCCAAAGTGTGGAAAATGCAAAAGGAAGACGCGAAGGATGAGTATACGCTACTAAACTACAAGGAGCTTACATATAAACAAGATCTGCCGAGTAGTCTCTTTACATTGACTGCATTAAGGAACCCTAGGAGGTAGGATATCTTGTCTATGGACATTAAAATGGCATGGCGTAACACCTGGCGGCACCCTAGGCGATCCATTCTAACCATATCCGCCATCGCATTTGCCAGCCTGCTATTAGTCTTTATGTTGTCTTGGCAGTTTGGCTCCTATGATACCATGATCAATTCCGCGCTTAAGATCCATACCGGTCACCTGCAAGTACAAGCAAAGGGATATAAGGATAAAAGGAGCATCCGCTTGGTGGTGCCTAAACCAACTGCGGTAAGCGCTATTTTGGATAAGACTCCGGGGGTAGCTGCTTATACCTTTCGAGCGAACGCTTTCTCCCTTGTCTCATCCAAGGAAAGAACCTATGGCGCCATAGTGATTGGGATCGAACCGGTGAGGGAAGCCAACATATCGACCCTTAGGAAAGTGATCCGCGAAGGGAGCTATCTCTCAGAAGAAGACACCGATCAAGCTTTAATGGGGAAACTTCTGGCCAAAAACCTTCAAGTGGGCCTGGGCGATGAATTGGTTGTGCTGGGCCAGGGCCGTGACGGCTCCATCGCGGCCACTGTGGTTAAGGTAAAGGGAATTTACAGTTCCGGACAAGACGAATTCGATCGTTCCTCTATCCATATCACCCTTAAGAACTTTCAAGATGTGTATACCATGCGCGGGGCTGTCCACGAGGTGGTAGCGCTCGGCAAATCCTTAGAGGACATGCCGGAGATAAAAAAGGCTGTTGCGACCGGCATTGAGAAGATGGACAAAAAACACCACCTGGTGGCCTTGGATTGGATGGAACTCATACCTGGTCTGATCCAGGGAATTCAGCTGGACCTAGTCAGCGGGTTTATCTTCTACATCATTTTGATCGTGGTGGTGGCCTTCAGTATTTTAAATACCTTCCTTATGGCTATCTTCGAGCGGACGAGGGAGTTCGGCGTCCTTATGGCCATGGGGACAAGTCCGGGGCGGCTGACAAAACTACTGTTGATTGAATCCGCGATCATAACCATGGCAGGCATTGTCAGTGGCATCATCGCCGGAAGCCTGATCACCTGGTATTTCCAGGTTCATGGAATCGTCATTTCCGGCGCATCTGAGTTGATGAAGCAGTTTGGTATTCCCGAACGTATGTATCCGCAGCTCTCAGTGCTTTCCGTCTCAATAGGATCGGGTTTGGTGTTGGTCATCACCTTTTTGACCGCCCTGTATCCTGCTCTTAAGGTCCGGCGTCTCCGCCCGGTGGAAGCGATGAGGTCTGTATAGAAATTATGGGGAATTAAGGAATTGATCATGGACTAATCCTTGAATCCCCAGATTCATAATTTTTCAATGCAAGGAATTTCCTCATGTATTTCCGGTTAGGATGGCGCAACATCTGGCGAAATCCCAGGCGGACCCTGGTCATTATGACCGCGGTAATTATCGGCGTTTGGAGCATGATCTTTTTAGGTTCGCTGATGCGGGGCATCGCTGACCAGATGGTCCGAAACGGTATTGCTACTCTGACCGGGCATATCCAGGTGCACCACAATGGCTACCGAGACGACCCGGTTATCGAAAACAGTATTACCGATCCTGAGGCGGTGGAAACCGCACTGAAGAGGTTCCTCCCGCCCGGCGCCCGTTGGAGCCACAGGGTTCGGGTCAACGCCATTGCGAGCAACGCTCGCCACTCCAGCGGCGTCACTCTCGTGGGAATCGACCCCCAAAGAGAGGCAAAAATCTCGTTCATCGGAGGGGCGGTCACCCAGGGACGTTACATGAATCCCGACAACCGAAATGGAATTGTGGTGGGCAAGGCCTTGGTGGACAAGTTTAAGACCAAACTGGGTCGTAAGCTAGTGCTCATGTCACGGGATACCGATGGGGAAATTGCCTCTCGGGCCTTCCGTATCCTCGGGATCTTCAGGGCCGAAACGGAGGCCACGGAGAAACGATTCGTCTTTGTAACCCTCCTTGCGGCCCAACAAATGCTCAAATTGGAAAAGGGGATTTCCGAAGTGTCCATCACCCTCCCCTCTCACCGGGAAGTTCACCAGGTGGCCCATGCCCTGAGGGCCGGACTTCCCTCCGACCAATATGAAATCCATACCTGGCAGGAGTTGTTGCCCCTGGTCACCGCAGTCTTGAAGTTGTATGACGGATTTATCTTTTTATGGTTTTTGGTAGTCTTTATTGCCATGGGTTTTGGCATCGTTAACACCATCCTCATGGCGGTCTTTGAGCGCATCCGAGAGTTCGGCTTACTCAATGCGCTGGGTATGAAGCCATGGGGGATCATCAAAGAGGTTCTCACCGAATCATTTTTTCTCCTGATCCTCGGCATGTTGATCGGCAACAGCCTGGGCTTTTTGAGTATTTTCGCCCTGTCTGGGAACGGCATTGATCTTTCCTCGCTCGCTGCGGGCCTGGAATATTTTGGTATGTCTCGGGTGATCTACCCAATAATCCAAGGAAAAGACATCGTCATGGCTAACCTGGTGGTATTCATCTTAGGAATTGTAGTGAGCCTCTATCCGGCTGTGAAGGCGGCCAGGTTCACCCCAGTAGAGGCCTTAGCGCACACATGATGTGGGCAGGCATATAGTAAAGCATTAGGCGCTGGGTCTCCTTGAGCTGATAGCTCAATGCCAACGGACTTATTTATAGGAGATTGAATATGAATATT
>JABXJZ010000222.1 GCA_013375335.1 Desulfobacterales bacterium | reverse complement strand
TCCTTTTCCAGCAACCGCTTCGATAAAACCCAAAGACCTAAAGGTGACCCCGATGCTCGACTGGGCCTCCTGACCCATTTTACTCAACCTTTCAAGAAAAAGGTCCAGTACTTCTGGGGCTACCGAAATCATATCGTGGCCGATGCCGAAGAGGAACTCCCCCTCTGGGAAGTCACTCATCCAGCCAATATAAGCGAAGTCCACCCAGTTATCCCCATGCTCCAAAAAACGAGGGGGGATCTCTCTGTGATGATCGAAACCGTGGGTGGAGATGCCGTCTATGATACAGAAAATATCCTGCGGTTTATCATCGAAGATCTCACCGCTCAACCGATCATCCCCCGCAATCCCAGAGCCGATCAAACAACCCCTTACACCTTCAAAGGCAATGCTGTTTACTGCCAGGCTGATCTCCCTATGTTCCGCAAAGGAAAAATGAGACTCAAACAAAAAGGAATCACTTATTTCCAGTATTGCTGCCCAATTCACTTTGGTAAAGAAAGGCAGCGACATCTCCTCTGTCCAGCCACTCATCCCAAGTTCATCACCCAAAAAGGATGCAATGTCTTGTTCCGTTTGACCCCCAGCATCCGCCAGCATATCAACTATGGAAGTGAGGCCTTCAAAGCCTTCCAGAAGAAGCGAACCGCCGTGGAGAGGGTCTTTTCTCGACTCCTCTCCATTGCCATGCAAGATCCACCCGTGATCGGTTTAGAAGCAATCAGAAACTATTGTACGATCGCCCATATTACAGTACTCTTAGTAGCCTTAGCAGCAAAGCGTTCAGGACATCCAGATAAAATTCGCTTTGTAAGATCATTCGTTCCCAATTTTTTGTTTTGGACTTTAAAATGAATTTTGTGAAGCCCTAATATGTTAAGCGTTTCTTGACATATCTTACCCTGTTTGATAGCTTTGTAATAGCTGAACCACCTCTGTTTTCGTGAAAAAAGATTTGCTGTCAGTAATCGCAATCATTGATGGGTGAGGGTTCGATGGCATAAGCCCTTCTACAAAAGGCTGCCCAAATAGTCCTAGTCTCGGCCAGAAGAGTTAAAGGCTAACGATGAAAGGTCCTTTCAAAAAGACTTCCACTCCTTGAGTAAATGGGGCCTCACCTATTCTTTGTCCCGATAGAAATGGTGCACAGCTCCCAATACCCCAGATTAGCCCTCGGGGTGTAACTTTGTAAATACTCATGGGAGGCAAAATGAGGTAAGCAGGGTTTCCCATTCCGGCACACATGGCTGATGAAGGACGTCAGTCGGTGGGTCGAGTCCCTAAATGTGCTTAGTGAGGAGATGTCGTAGGATGGGCTTTGGTGAACTTAAATATCCTGCCGAGTTCCCCGGATCTAATGGAGCAATAAGGAAGAGACGCTCAAAGCAGATTAATGCGCTTAACTCCGGTTGCAAGCTGAGCGAGGACTTTCGTGATCTATCACATCGGATATTGCACTTTGCCAGCCGCGGGGTTCCGACAATTGACTTCCTGCGCGAAGTCTCGAAGATGCTCATGGACTTCTCTGGGTGCGATGCCGTTGAACTTCGGCTAAAGGGGGGCGAAAATTACTCCCGTTGCGAGGCCAACCGGCACGCCAAACAATTTTTCCGCTTTGAAATCATTCCCCGGGCGCAAAATGAGGACGGCGAGAATATTCCCGGCTCGCAGAAAGACTCAGGCTTTGAGCGACTTTGTAATTATATTATCCATGGCCACATTGATCCTTCATTACCCTTCTTCACCAAAAACGGTAGTTTCTGGATAGGAAACACGGAAAATCCATTAACCTTCCATCCGAAGCCCAACGACCAACAAGGTGCTCATGACCTCTGCATCGGAGGGCCTTACAGATCGCTCGCCTTGATCCCGCTTTTGCTCGGCAATGAGAACATTGGTCTCTTGCAATTGAAGAGCAAGCAAGGGGACTATTTCAAGGAAGATGAAATAGGGTTATACGAAGGCGTCGCTCAAAACCTTGGGGTCGCTGTGGTGAACCAGCACGTGCAGGCGACTTCTCACGAACGGGTCAAGGAGCTGACATGCCTGTATGGTATAGCACAAGTGGCTGAACGGCCCGGAATATCTCTGGAAGAAATTCTGCAATGCATTGTGGGACTTCTTCCTCGGGCCTGGCAATATCCCGAGATCGCCTACGGCAGGATTATTTTGGACGGGGTAGCTTACTCGACACCCGGTTTTCAAGAGAGTCGGCAGAAACTACTGGCGGATATCTTTGTAGGCGGGAAAAGACGAGGTACCATAGAGGTGGTCTACACCGAGAAGAAAGCGCAACTTGACGAAGGTCCATTCTTAAAGGAGGAACGGAGCCTAATTGATGCCGTGGCCAGGCAGGTTGCGCTCATCATTGAGCGGAGGGAGGCCGAGAAGGACAAATCGATGCTCCAGGATCAGCTCCGACATGCTGACCGGTTGGCCACCATAGGGCAGCTCGCCGCAGGCGTGGCCCACGAATTGAATGAGCCCCTGGGCAATATCCTGGGATTTGCCCAACTCGCACAGAAATATCCGGGATTGCCCAGACAGGCGGATAAAGACATTGAACAGATAGTTTCCGCATCTTTGCACGCCCGGGAAATTATCAAAAAGCTGCTATTGTCCGCCCGTCAAATGCCGCCAGAGAAGACCCATGTCAATCTGAATCAGGTGGTTGAAGATGGGCTCTATTTACTCGAGGCGCGATGTAACAAGGAAGGAATTAAATTGGTGCGCTCTCTCTCGCCTGACCTGCCGGAGATCACTGCCGATCCGGCACAGTTGAACCAGGTTTTGGTCAATTTGGTCGTCAATTCAGTCCAGGCGATGCCAGAAGGTGGCAGATTGAGAGTACAGACCCTCGTGCGGGAAGGCCATATCTTGCTTATTGTGGAAGACACGGGTATCGGCATGAGCGAGGAGATTGTAAAGCAGGTATTCATTCCGTTCTTTACGACGAAGGAAGTTGGTCAGGGAACGGGCTTAGGCTTGCCCGTGGTTCACGGAATCGTCACTTCCCACGGGGGATCTATCAAAGTTGAGAGCCAAGTCGGTCGCGGCACACGGTTTGAGGTTCGGCTTCCCGTAGCGAGGTCGCAAGACGCAAAGGAAACTTGCACGGATGGCACATTCGATTGAAAAAGAGTGTATCCTGGTTGTAGATGATGCCCCTAATACCCTTGAAGTACTTCGGAGGAACCTGACATCGAAGGGATACAAGGTCTTTACTGCCCCGGGCGTGGTTGAGGCGATCAAGATCCTTGACGCGACACCCGTTGACCTTGTCATAACGGACCTCAAAATGCCCAGGGTAAGCGGCCTTGATCTCGTAAGGCATGTCCGCGAAAATCTCAAAGACACTGAGGTCATGATGATTACCGGTTACGCCACAGTCGAAGGTGCGGTCAAGGCGGTCAAGACCGGGGCTGAGGAGTATCTTCCAAAACCGTTTACCGACGAGGAACTCTTTTCCGCCGTCCGACGAGTCCTCGATAAACTCAATGCACGCAGGGCCGGC
>JABXJZ010000221.1 GCA_013375335.1 Desulfobacterales bacterium | reverse complement strand
TCTGATTTTCCTTCCAATGCCATACACAATTTTTTTACGGTCTGCTGAGATCTACAGAACATTGCGTAAAAAAGGTATAACCATCAGAAAATCTATTGACTGTATGATTGCCTCTGTTGCTCTTGAGAACGATATACCTATCCTTCACAACGACAAGGATTTTAGCCCCATTGAAAAGCACTTCGGTTTAAAGACTCTATTGCTATCTCAGGTAAGATAACAAATCATTCCACAGGGACGCTGACACCATCTTTTCTTACTTAGAGCAGAGTAGAATGAAGGAATTTGATATTCGAGAACCAAATATGCATAATGCGGAAGGCGTAGCCAAAGTCCATGTTGAAACATGGCGAAATACCTACAGTGGAATTGTTTCTGATGAATATTTAACTCGCTGAGGAAAACCTGTCTAATGCTAATCTTAAGATCGAAATTTTGGAGGGCGTGACCTATGGACCTTTTTTCTCGATGGTTTTTTGGGCTTGGGATTTTTGCACTGGGCATCGGGTGGCTATCCACATTTCTTCTTCTAAATGTCTTGCGCAGCTATATTAAGACAAAGGCCGCTGAACGCAAGGAGTTGGAGGTATATGACGAGTTTATGACCGCAGCTGACGACATCCCTTCCTGGCTCACAGGACTTGCAGAGCGTACATTTTTTGCCATTCTCGTCGCATTCAACGTGTCCGCCACAGCAGTGGCGATGATTGTGTGGGTGGCGGTAAAGATGCTCTACAATTGGAATATCGTCTGGAGGCAAAGAGAGAATATTACCATTCGATCTCTGGCTCTCTCAGACCTTCTTGGAAATATCGTCTCTATGCTCTTCGCATTGATCGGCGGATTGATCTGCCGAGGAAGTATCTAATACTGGCCAGATTGGTTGACCGAACTCCGCATGACCAGCACATCTCAGAATAGTGTCACACTGGCTGCGGAAGAGACTGCGTTTCGGCAGATCGTTTTAGATCACCTCTTCCGCTATCCAGGGCTTCAAATCCAGGATCTCTACAAGCTCATCCATCAGGCGGCTATGGCAAGCGAGCACGCCGACCAGGATATCGCTGGGGCCCGCGACTGGCTTGAGCGTGAGTTGAACAGCCTCGGCGAGGGGCCGGGGGAGCCGGTTGTGGACCCACTATCACCAGATGGTGGGATCGTTAGGGTTAACCTGAGGCCGTATATCGCTGCAGGGGGTGATCCCTCCGCGCTTCTTGCTGCATTCATTCGCACCGCCAACGAGTACCAGGGGACGCTGGCAAATCTGCGGCGGTTTTGGTCCTATGCTGAGGGGATGGCTGCCGAGGGACAATTACCGTTCGCCCCAACCGAACTGGGAGGTTTTTTCTCTAAGATGGAGGCGGACCGATTCCCAACTGTACATCATTCTGAGGACTACAAAGCCACTTATCACCCAGCCTATCGGGTGATCGTGTGTGAGTTCTTAGTTTGGTAATCGAGTTCTTCTCGGTACTTAACAGTACGCTCATTTGATTTTGAAGAGACAGGAAGAGGAGGCAGAGAAATGCGCTTAGAGTATGGAAGTGGGTTCATAGAGATACCGATCGTCAGCAAGCGAGTCTTGGCAGTTCTACAACCAAAGGATGTAAGAGGGATCGACAATATCGAGGAGAGTGTTAAGGAGAGCCTTGAGAAGCCCACAGGAGCCCCTCCCCTCGCAAGTATCCTCAAGGGGAGGGAAAAGGCGTTGATCCTGACCGTGAATTTCTCGAGGCCCTCGCCCAAAGCTCTCGTGGAACCGATAGCGGCTTTATGTGATCGGATGAAGCTAGAGGTAACGATTCTCATTGCCAGGGGAAGGCATCGTCCAATGAGCAGCGAGGAAATCCGCGGCCATCTGGGAAATGACCTGGTTGATCGTTATAGAGTAATAGAGCATGACCCCTTTGACGAGGAAAATTCTAGAGAAGTCGGAAAAACGTCGCGTGGCGTTCCAATTCGAGTGAACAAAAGCATTTTCGAACACGACGTAGTGATTGGTACAGGTATTATCGAACCCTCGTATCTCTGTGGATTTTCAGGCGGGAGGAAGCTCCTCATGCCAGGCATATCTCATTATAAATCGATCGATCTTAACCACTACCTCCTCTTGGAGGAAGGATCAAAGCCTGGTGTCCTGGATGGGAATCCGCTGAGCGAAGATGCAGAAGAAGCGGCGCGAGTGCTTCCATTTCACTGGATCACTTACGCCATCGTGGGCGCCGATGACCAGGTAGTGGAAGTCATCTCTGGCGACCCTTTCCAGGCCCACCGATTGGGTTGCGAGAGATCAAAGGAGATCTACACGTGCAAAAAAGCGCCCGCCGATATCGCGATATCAAGCTCCGGGGGATATCCTTACGATTGCGATTTGGTGCAAGGCAAGAAGGCGATTATACCCGCCATGGAGACCATAAACCCGAAGGGAGCCATCCTTATCTTGGCCGAATGCACGGAGGGATGGGGAGCAGAGAGCACCTTCAGGGAATGGCTCAGGGGTTTTTCTCCAGAAGAAGTGATGAAGAGGGTGAGGGACAAATCGCTCTTTAGCCTCGGTGCCCATGGGGCTTACCTTTTTGCCAAGGCTTTGGTTGAAAAGGAAGCCAAGGTCATCCTGGTGACGAATCCTGACCTGGCAAATGATCTGAAGGGAACATACGTAGAGGCCTTCTCCTCGATCCATGAAGCAGTCGCAAGGGCCGAAAAATACACGAATCAGAACGCCAACATAACAGTGTTGAAAAAGGCCAGAAGACTGATAGTCTCTTGACTTACGCTGATCAGCCCCGTGCATGAAACAGGTTAGTAGCATGAACGTCGAGATGCTCTCCCTATCTATCCGTATCGGAAATAAATTGGCGCCGAATCGTATCGTGAATCAACCTATGGAATGCAACGATGGAGACTCCTCTGGGAATCCAACCCACCTTACCTTTGAGCGATATAAAAAATTGGCCAAGGGCGGAGCGGGAATTATCATTATCGAATCCCTTACCATCTCTTATGAGAGTCGGGCCAGGAAAAACCAGCTGAAAATCGGCGAGGAAACGGCTGAGGGGCTGGAAAGACTGGTCAAAGAGATGCGGGAGATCAATGATAAGTCTCTGATTCTCTTTCAGATTAATCATTCAGGAAGACTCAGCCAGGCAGCCTTTTCGAAGGTCGTCTCCGTTTATCCGACCGAAGACCCGAGCATCCACCTGCTCTCAGAGGAGGAAATTGATGATATCGGTTCCAGATTTGCGAAAGCGGCGGTGATCGCAAAAGAGGTGGGGGCTGACGGCATTGACTTTAAACACTGCCACGGGTACCTCTGCGGCCAGATGATTCGACCTGCCAATACAAGGCCAGATCAATACGGCGGTACCTTTGAGAACAGGACGAGGTTCTTCAGGGAAACGACGCGAAAGATAAGGAAGGCAGTGCGGGATGAATCATTCCTCATCGGCGCAAGGTACTCAGCCTACGAAGGGATACCGGGAGGCTTTGGCACGGCGGGTCCGAAAGAGGTCAT
>JABXJZ010000002.1 GCA_013375335.1 Desulfobacterales bacterium | reverse complement strand
GGCATTCAGGGTAACGACGCGGAAATTCAAGGTTCCAAGAGCTATATTATATACCTCAATTGTCACTGGAGCGGCATGTCTGATCTCCATCCTTGTCGCCCCTCCCAGAATAGCAAGGTACCTTGCTATTCCCCTATGGGCCGGTTTTATCTTGCTATTAGATCCCATTAACTCCATGAAAGGAAGGAAATCGATTCTTAAGGAATGGCAGGCAGGTAATTTCCAGAGGTTTTTCTGTCTCTTTATTGGGGGCCTTATCTGTGGATTCCTGTGGGAGTTTTGGAACTATTGGGCCCCCACCAAGTGGGTGTATCAGCTGCCGTATGCAGCTGGACCTAAGATCTTTGAGATGCCATTACTTGGATACCTGGGATTTCCCGCGCTGGCCTTAGAGTACTATGCTCTATACAGCTTTGTGCTGAGATGGAGAGAATGAAGATCCTCGCATTAATTGGTAGCCCCAGAAAAGGGGGAAACACCGATACATTAGTTGGACACATATTGAAGGGCTGGACATCAAGGGGGCATACATATGAAAAACTCTACCTCTACGATCATGAAATATGTCCCTGCGCCGATTGCCGTAGGTGCAAAAGAGGAGATTGTGTGTGTACGATAAACGATGGGATGCAAGAGATCTATCCAAAAGTGGAAGCGGCAGATGTGATCATCTTCGGGACACCGATTTACTGGTATGGTCCTACGGGAAAGATGAAGCTCCTTATTGACAGATTGCGGCCGTTCATTGCAACGGGAAGATTAAAGGGGAAAAGAGCCCTTATCGTAGCGCCTTCGGAAGAAGGACCAAAGGCCTGCGGTCCTCTCATTGAAATGCTTCGGAGGTCGTTTGATTATTTGGGGATGGAATTGGCAGGCAGGGTCCTGGCTAAGGCATACGAGAAAGCAGAGGTTGCGGAAGACCAGGAGGAGTTAAAAAGGGCCTATGACCTTGGGGCTTCGCTCGGCTCATCAATTGGGTGAGGCAGGCAGAAGCAGGGCTCATTTCTCGAGGACTTTTACACCGGGAGGAGGTGAAAAGGAGAAGAATTCCTTTCCGAATCGATCTCTTTCCTCCCAGTCTGTGAGGAGGAAACGGGTCAGTCCGCCTATGTTGTTGTAGATATCCACCTGCTCAATAGCAAACTCTCCTTTCAGTACGATCACTTCCAGGTGATCAATCTCCTGCCATGGTGGCTCTGGCTTAAGGATAAGATGGTAGATATTGGTTTCAGGTCTAACCTGAAGGGTGATCTGGAAACTCGCCTCTGTATCCTTGAGGCCTCTCAGGATGTCACTGAGAAGGCGTAACTCCTGTCCAAGCTGCTCGGTGGGGTATTGGTAGACCTCCTTCTCGAGGGGAAGGTACCACCAAAGTGTCTGTCCATCAGTGAGGAGTAGTTCCTCTTGGGGGGAAGCCTGCTCGAGGCGGAGAAAGTGGGGGGGCTTAAAATAAAGCCTTCCCCTGGCCACATCATGCCTCTCCGTTTCCCCTAACATGGCCATGGTCTTACTGATGGCCTCCCTGGTATACGTCGCTGCCAATCCCTGAGCATTTCCGTACCTGGCCCTGATACCTCCAATAACTGTTGATAGGGTATCGTCAGGGAGGGCCTTCCCCATGGAGATAAGGCCAAGAAGAACGCAGAGGGGAGTTATGAGGCGATATCTCGAATTCAAAACGGTTCCCTTCTCCTCAAAACCTCTCGAGGCCTGATCCCGTCGGAGGGACCAACAATGCCATCTTTCTCCATGGCCTCAATCATCCTGGCAGCCCGGTTATAGCCGACCCTGAGTTTCCGCTGGACCATTGAAATCGATGCCTGGCCTGTTTGCAGAACTAATTCCACTGCATCCTGATATTTCTCATCCTTATCCCCTCCCACCTCTTCCTCATCTTCCTCCTCTATGCTTATATCAGAAACTATAGAGCTGTCATACTCTGGTTTCATCCGCGCCCTTAAGAAGGAGGCCACTCTCTTAACCTCCTCTTCCGAGACGTAAGCACCATGAATTCTGGTGAGCTTAGCCACGCCAGGCGGCAAAAACAACATGTCTCCATCTCCTAAGAGATGTTCGGCTCCCATTGTATCGAGGATTGTCCTCGAGTCCACCCTGGATGAGACCTGAAAGGAGATCCTGGTTGGGAAGTTGGCCTTGATGATGCCTGTGAGAACGTCAACGGAGGGCCTCTGTGTGGCAATGATCAGATGAATGCCCGCAGCCCTCGCCATCTGGGCAAGCCTTGTCAGGGACTCCTCCACTTGCCTGCTGGAGACCATCATCAGGTCGGACAGCTCATCAATTATGATGACGATGTATGGGATATGCGCATCCGTCTTTCTACTTGCACCAGGCTCAACTAGTCCCATGTCCTTTCTAACCTTTCGATTGTAGACCTCTATATTCCTCACACCTTTGTCAGAGAGGAGGGTATATCGTCTTTCCATCTCATCAACAGCCCATCTGAGGGCCTTGGTTGCCTCTTTTGGATGAGTGACTACGGGGTGTAAGAGATGGGGGATGTCTTGATACGGTGCAAGCTCTATTCTCTTTGGATCGATCATCACAAATCGGACCATTTCTGGAGAGCACTTGAACAGGATACTATTTATCATGGCACTAATGGATACACTCTTCCCCGTCCCCGTAGCACCAGCAACCAACAGGTGTGGCATCTTGGTGAGATCAGTTATCGCTGGTTGACCTACTATGTCCATCCCTAAGGCAATTGTGAGTTTGTACGGAGAATCGCGAAAGGACTGGCTAGATAAGATCTCCCTTAAAGTAACGAGTTTCCTCTTATTGTTGGGTATCTCTATCCCTATGGCTGATTTCCCTGGGATAGGTGCTACAATCCTGATATTTGATGCCCTCAGGTTAAGCGCGAGATCATCAGCTAGAGACGCCACTTTGCTTATCTTGACACCTGGCGCCGGCTTGAACTCATACATTGTTATTACCGGGCCAGGTACGATCTCAACCACATCACCCTCGACTCCAAAGTCCCTTAGCTTTCCTTCGAGCCGGTGCGCGTTCATTCTCAGGCTCTCTTTCTCAATCTCCGTATCCGAGGATTTCGGGATCTCATCCAGAAGATCCAGGGGAGGGAGCTTGAAATCACCGGCCACATTCATAAAGGGAAAAAGCTCTTGCGTTGATTTACCCACCCTCTGAGAGGGGGTTTCGACAATAGTCATCTCCCTCTCCCTTGCCCTCTCAACCGTCTTGACTGCCTTCTTTCTCTGTCTTGCCCTCCTTCTTCGTTCTACGTATTTAATCCATTTCTCCTTTGTATAGAGGGCAACATTTGAAGCCACGAGCCACATCCTATTGAAAAGGCCGCCAAAGGAAAATCGGGTAATGACCATAAGGGAGATAATAAACATGGCGAGAAAAAGCGTATACGCCCCGAAGTAGTTGAGTATCTTTATACCGAGACTCGCACTATGCGATCCAAGGAATCCTCCGCTAATCATCGCGCTGCGATAAGGTGCGCCATCGGGAATGTAAAGGGACAGCAGGGCGGAAAAGGATACTACGAGGAGAACAAGGCTTATCGATATCCATATTGACTCGGAAGGGAACCTTCCCCTGAAAAAGGACAAGGATAGGAAAAGGAGGATGGCTATGGACCAGAATGCTGAAAGGCCAAGGAGTAGAAAGAGGCTACCGGCGAGATTGGCCCCAACAGCCCCAAAGAGGTTCTTTGCCTGCATTACAGACCCCGCCCTTTCCCAGAAAAGCGGATCTTGGGGATGGTAGGATAAAAGGCTTCCCCCGAAGATAAGGGTCAAGAGCAAGAAGATTAGCCCCCATACCTCTCTTTTTATGGGATACTGAGATGATGCCTTAGACACATGTTATCCTTTCTTATTTATGGATCCTGCCGTGCAGCACAATAGCACGCAGGATCAACGTTTCTTATTGAAAGTGCCGTCTTCCTGTGCACGCAGGCTTTTTCTTTGTCGGGAATCCGCCCTCACGTAGGCAACTCAGCATCTCTTAGCAGCGGGGAGGAGGCATCCTTTTCTGAAAGAATCGGGTCTGTGATAGGCCACTTGATGGCTAGGTCTGGATCATTCCATCTTATTGTCCGCTCATACTCCAGTTCATAAAAATCACTACATTTGTAGAAAAATTCCGCCTTATCACTTAAGACGCAAAAGCCATGCGCGAAGTTCGGGGGAATATAAATGGCCTTTTTGTTCTCAGCAGAGAGTATTGTCCCGGACCATCTTCCAAAATTTGGCGAAGACCTCCTGATGTCCACGGCAACATCGAATACCTCGCCATACAAAACCCTGACTAACTTCCCTTGTGGCTTTCCTATCTGATAGTGAAGCCCCCTTAGCGTCCCCCTGACGGACATGGATTGGTTGTCTTGGACAAACCTAATGTCGATACCTCCGTTGCTGAATTTGGCTAGATGGTAGGTCTCCATGAAATATCCCCTATTGTCGGGAAAGGGGTCTGGTTCAACTATGATAACTTCTGGCAGAATAGGGGATGGGCTAAAGATCATTGATTACCCCGTAAGTAAGGTTCTCTTGCTTCCTGCTCTATCGTCTAGTATCTCCAAAAGGTACTGTCCGTATGGACTTTCTTTCATATTCCTGGCGAGCCTCTCCAACTGATCGGTGGATATGTACCCCATCCGGTAGGCGATCTCCTCAAGGCATGCGACCTTTAACCCCTGCCTCTGTTCAATGGCGTGGACGAAGTTAATGGCCTGTACCATGGATTCATGGGTACCTGTATCGAGCCACGCAATACCCCGGCCCAATTTCTCAACCCTTAGTTGATTCTTCCTGAGATAGGTCATATTGATATCAGTAATTTCAAGTTCCCCCCTTGCCGATGGCCTGAGCTCAGAGGCAATGGAGGAAACCTGATTGTCGTAGAAATAGAGGCCGGGGACCGCATAGTTTGACTTGGGAATCATGGGCTTTTCCTCAATACTAATCGCCTTTCCCGTGGAGTCAAACTCAACAACGCCGTATCGTTCCGGGTCGCGTACCCAATAGCCAAATATGGTAGCGCCCTTATCATTGTTTGCCGCTCTCCTCAAGGAATCGAGGAAGCCGTGCCCATAGAAGATGTTGTCTCCCAAGATGAGGCAGGAGGGGTGATCACCAATAAACTCCTTTCCTATGATAAATGCCTGAGCCAATCCCTCTGGCCTTGGCTGTATTTCATAGGTGAAGGAGATACCAATCTGGCGGCCATCACCTAACAACCTCTTGAAGTTGGCGGTATCCTGTGGTGTGGAGATAATGAGGACTTCTCGGATACCTGCAAGCATAAGAACAGAGAGGGGGTAGTAGATCATGGGTTTATCACAAATGGGAAGGAGCTGTTTGCTCACTGATATCGTGATAGGGTAAAGACGAGAGCCAAAGCCGCCTGCTAAGACAATACCTTTAGTAGTCTTTTTAGTCATGACGTTTTCCCCGATATTTTACGCGGTATCTTCCAGTTTCGATATCCTCTACCCAGGCCATATTATTGAGGTACCACTCTATGGTCTCCACAATACCCTCCTCAAAGGTTACTGAAGGTTTCCACTGAAGTTCATTGTGTATTTTGGATGCATCAATTGCATATCTTCGATCGTGCCCGAGCCTATCGGGGACGTATTCTATGAGCTCTCTCCTTGGTCTTGCGCCCGTTAGCCCGAGCCTCTTATCCAGATAATCACAGATCATCTCCACAACGTCTATATTTCGCTTTTCGCAATTTGCCCCAATGTTATATTTTTGACCTGGCTCTCCTCTTTTAAGTGTGGCCAAGAGGGCCGAGCAGTGGTCTCCCACATACAGCCAATCCCTCACATTTTCACCATCTCCATACATAGGTAGGCTTTTTCCCTTGACGGCATTGCTAATCATAAGAGGGATGAGCTTTTCAGGAAACTGGTACGGGCCATAGTTATTAGATGAATTGGTGATAATGGTTGGTAGAGAATACGTCCGGTAATAGGCATATACGAGATGATCAGAGGCTGCCTTACTGGCCGAATAAGGGCTGGATGGATTGTAGGCGGTTGTCTCCGTGAAGTAACCCTTATCACTGAGAGAACCGTATACCTCATCGGTGGAGATATGGACAAAGCGTTTCTTGGTTATATCCGCCGTGGGATCAAGCCAGAATTTCCTGGCTGCCTCAAGGAGACAAAAGGTTCCAAAGATGTTTGTGTGCAAGAATTCCGCCGGCTTATCAATGCTTCTGTCCACATGTGATTCAGCGGCAAAATTTACCACCCAGTCAATATTGGACCCTCTAAATATGGCCTCAACCTTCTCCTTGTCGGCTATATCGCCTTTGATAAATTGATACCGAGATGGTGCATATCCCCTCTCCACATCAGTAAGGTTGGCAGGGTTCCCGGCGTAAGTAAGCTTATCGAGGTTGATAACCGTAGCCCCTGGGTGGTTCTTTAAGATGTGCCTGACGAAATTGCTGCCAATGAAACCACAACCTCCGGTGATAAGTATGTTCATCATAGGTCCTGTCCTTTAATCTGGCTCTATTACCTTATCAAAAATTTCAAAGGCGGCGCACAGGGCCGGATTATCATCGGGTACAGTAACGATCGGGTTACCGTTCATATCGAACTCGTAGAGGAGGTCATCTTTTGGCATGGTGCCCGCAAGATTCAGTCCTTGTTCCACTATTGCCTGTTGTAAGGAACCGGCTAGCCCATCCCGCGCCTGATTTACAATAAGAAACCTCTTTACTGCCCTTAACTTCAGCTCATCCACTAAAGTATTAATCCGGCCGGCTGCATCAATCCCCCTTATGGAAGGATCAGAGACGATAAGAAGAACATCGACGTTATTTGTCGTCAACCTGCTAATGTGCTCCATGCCCGCCTCATTATCCATAACCATATATGGGTAGTTGTCTATGAGCCTTGCTAGATACATGGATAAGAGGTGGTTGGCAGCGCAGTAACATCCAGCACCTTCAGGCCTGCCCATGGCAATAAGGTCGAAACCTTCTCCCTCAACTACTGCATCTGCCAGCTTCATCTCCATAAACATCTGTTTGGTCATTCCGTGTTTAACTACCCCTTCCTTCATCTCCTCTCGAGCAGTGCCTAATGTTGCCCTCATGGAGACACCAAGGACCTGATTGAGGTTGGTGTTTGAATCAGCATCAACCGCCAATATAGGGGTTTTGCCCTTTTGAACCAGATACCTGATTAGGAACCCGGCAATGGTAGTTTTGCCCGTCCCTCCCTTACCAGCCATTGCTACAGCGTATGGCATCTCTTGCCCCCGTCTAATGCTCTAAACGGTAGTGTCTTATAGCGTCAGTGGCATTTTAAACGATGATCGTATTGCTGTCAACGGCGGATAGTCATGACGCCGAGGTCCATATTTTCCCCTTATTCTTGTCTTGACTTTTTTTCCTATTAGGGTAAGTTACTTATCACTCAATTCAGGGCATCCTCTTACCTTTTCTAAATAATTGAGGAGATTGCATGACCAAGAAAACTGACCAAGTTAGAAACGTAGGCTTGATAGGCCATAGTGGTTGCGGAAAGACATCGGTGGCAGAGGCTATCCTTTACGATAGCAAGGCGATAAAACGATTGGGGAGGGTAGATGATGGTTCCTCCAGCATGGATTTTGAGCCGGAGGAGATTAAGAGGAAGGTAAGCCTCGGCACAGCCTTTCATCCCTATAGCTGGAAAAATGCGAGGTTCAATCTGATAGATACGCCGGGCGAAAATGATTTTCTTTCTGATACCAAGGTATGTCTCCAGGCAGCCGAAGGGGCCGTTGTTATTGTAGATGCCGTTGACAGTATCAAGGTGGGCACCGAGAAGGTCTGGGCCTTTTCCGAGGAATACAGTTTGCCCCGGCTGATATTCATTAACAAACTAGACAGGGAACGGGCTGATTTCTATAAGGTCATAGAGGAAATTGAGAGGACATTTTCCATACAGACAACGCCCATTTACCTGCCGATTGGAACAGAGAGTGACTTCACCGGAGTGGTAAACCTCATAAGCTTAGAGTCCCATTTGTACAAAAATGATGGCAGCGGTTCCTTTAGAGATGGAGATATCCCAGATGCAATGGCCGCCACGGTGGATACATGGCGGGAAAAGATAATGGAAAACATCGTCGAGGCGAATGATGATATTATGGAGAAATACCTTGATGGGCAGGAGCTCACTGCAAAAGAGATAGAGGAGACCTTTATAGAGGGTGTCAAATCAGGCATCGTGGTGCCCGTTGTTCCCGGGTCTGCCATTCTCAATATAGGCATTGGCCAGCTTCTGGACGTAATTGATCAATCAGTGCCTTTTCCAAGTGAAAGAGGAACCGTAAAAGGGCATAGAATGGACGGTGAAGAGGAGATGCGATTTGATGCCGTTGATGAGGCCCCATTTTCAGCCATTGTCTTCAAGACCTTAGTAGATCCCTTTGCGGGGAAACTCAATCTTTTCAAGGTTATGTCTGGAAAGGTAGGTTCTGAGTCCACCATCTTCAATTCAACAAAGAGGGCCAAGGAAAGGTTGGGCCAGCTTTTATTAGTCGAGGGCAAAAGGCAAACCCCAATTGAGACAGCACATGCCGGTGATATAGCTGCGGTAGCCAAGCTAAAGGAGACTAAGACCGGCGACACCTTTTGTCAGGAGGACAATCCAATCGTGTTTCGTCCAGCGGAGCCATTTTCGCCAACGATTTCCTTCGCTATTGAGGCCAGGGAAAAGGAGAATGAGGATAAAGTTTACTCTTCGCTGGCCAGGTTGGTAGAAGAGGATCCCACCCTAAAGGTAGACAGAGATCAGTCAACCTCTGAGATTATCCTGTCCGGCACAGGCCAGATTCACCTGGAGAATACCAGGGATAAGCTAAAGAGGAAGTTCGGCGTCGAAATCGATCTGAAGACCCCCAAGGTCCCCTATAGGGAGACGATCAAGAATTCGAGGGAAAAGGTAATCTATAGACATAAAAAACAGACTGGAGGGCGCGGCCAGTTTGCCGAGGTACATTTTGACATATCTCCTCTAAAAAGAGGGGAGGGCTTCATGTTTGAAGAGGCGTTGGTGGGGATGAATGTGCCGAGAAATTTTGTCCCAGCTGTCGAGAAGGGTATTGTGGAGGCAATGAGGAGCGGGGTTTTGGCAGGATATCCGGTTGTAGATGTAAAGGTTCGGTTCCATGATGGAAAGTCTCATGAAGTTGATTCTTCTGAAATGGCCTTTAAGATTGCAGCTTCGATGTGTTTTAAAAGGGCCGCCCAGGAGGCAACACCTATCCTCTTAGAACCGATTATGCACATGGAAATAACCGTTCCGGAAGACGTTATGGGAGATGTAATAGGTGATCTCAACGGCAGGAGGGGAAGGGTCTTAGGCATGGATAGCAAGGGCAAGGACCAGGTCATAAGGGCTGAGGTGCCGTTGGCTGAGGCCTTGAGATACTCTTTTGATCTGACATCTATGACGGGAGGCAGGGGTAGTTTCAAGATGAGACATTCCCACTACGAGGAGGTTCCTGCTCAGGTGGCGGGAAAGATCGTTGCTGCCTCTCAGGAAGAGGGAAAGTAGAGATGGTCTGCAGATGATAAAGGCGGGCGTATTAACTATTAGCAACAAAGGATTCAGGGGCCAGCGAAGGGATACATCTGGCCCCTTGATTGCTGAGATATTGGCCAAGGTCGGCTACAGGGTTGAGAAGCAAGATATCGTCCCTGATGACCATGAGAAGATCGCGGAGTGTTTAATCGACTGGGTTGATAATGATGGCCTCAGACTGATTGTGACAACAGGGGGCACTGGTGTGAGCCCAACTGATGTAACTCCTGAGGCTATGCTCAAGGTAATCAAATACCAGATACCCGGTATGGCTGAGGCAATGAGGGCCTCAAGCCTACCAAAGACACCTCATGCCATGCTTTCTCGAGCAATGGTAGGGGTACGAGGGAGCAGCCTGATCATAAACGTACCAGGAAGCCCTGATGGCGCAAAGGAAAACTTGGCTGTTGTCTTACCGGCTCTGAGCCATGCGCTGGCCAAAATTGCCGGGGACACCAGCGATTGCTCTACAAGATAGGAGTCTACCGGCGTTTTGAGGGGATAAACCCACGATGGATATGGTTGTCTAGGAGCTACTTTCTTGCAGGGAGCAAAGGGGCACTCGGTTTTATTATCGGCACCGTGAGAGAGCCGTTTCACTATTTTTGGATTACAGGGGTCCTCTCAAGCTTCCTGGATAATGCCCCTACCTATTTAACCTTTTTCACCAGTATCTTGGGGAAGTTTTACCCGGGAACACCTGAGCCAATAGCTGTCTCACGGTTAATTTCCGAAAATCCCACATACTTGATGGCTGTTTCTGCTGGTGCGGTTTTCTTTGGGGCTAATACCTACATTGGAAATTCGCCCAATTTTATGGTTAGGTCTATTGCGGAAGAGGCTGGCACACCCATGCCGAGCTTCTTTGGCTATATGGTGAAGTACTCGATTGTCTTTCTCGTTCCTGTCTTTATCATCGCAACCATCGTATTCTTCTAGCATAGGCCTTGAGCAGTGAGCCGTGAACCATGGACTGAGAGGCAAGTTACCTGGAGGGGCTTATTCCATAAGGTCTGGTTCAGGGCCCGCTTTTTTGACCTTTTTGAGGACCTTGATATCGGAGATGCGGGTTGAGGGATATTGGCCATTTCTATCTTTCTCGATATACTTCACCATATCCCAGATGGTGGTAAGGGCGATTGAGGTACCTACGAGGGCCTCCATCTCGACGCCAGTCATAGCCTCAGCCTTTACCAGACAGCTGGCCTCAATGAAGTCCTCGCCAATAGAAAAATCCAGCTCAACTGTATTTAACGGTATCTGATGGCAATGGGGGATCAAGAGGTAGGTCTCTTTGGCCGCTTTTATGGCTGCTATTTCGGCAACCAACAGGGGGTCTCCTTTTTTGATCTGATTCTCTCTTATTCTTTTAATTGTCTCCGGTGAGAGGGTTATTCGGCCTGAAGCCAGCGCCTCTCTCAAAAGGACTCTCTTTCCGGTAATATCGATCATTCCCATGGTAATGTGGGAGTTAGGTCAAGATAGCACTGCTACCAGGGGTGCATTGCGGAAGGATAGGTGAATTTGATGGCGAGCCATTAGTTCTCACCATCTTTAGGCTTGACAAAAGGGATCTTGAAGAACTTAATGCCCTCTTCCTTTAGAATTTCCTCCTCTTCTGTTGTAGCAGATCCCCTTATGTTTCTCCTTTTTGCTACTCTGTAATGCATTTTCAAGGCCTCCTTTGCGAAAGCGGTTCCCACATCGTCGAAGTTATCTCTTACATAGGCCATTACGTCCATTGCCAGTTTCTGATAATCAGCCCTAGCCTCCTCTTGCTCCTCCTGTCCATGGCTACTCTTGATTGTTATTGCAGAGAGGACTCTCGTTATATCTGTGTCCTTACAGAACGGGCACGTGATCATTCCCCTGGAATTCTGCTCGTTAAGTGATTCAAGGTCTTTGAACCAACCCTCAAAGCTATGCCCGTGAGAGCACCTGAGATCAAAGGCAATCATTGTGCCACCAATCTCCTCCTTTTACTGGGGATGAAAGCGCGTTCATCCAGACATATTTAAAACTAACACGCCCATCCTTTGCTGTCAATAGTCCCACAGGCCTTTTTGAAGGTTTTCTAACCTAGGCTTTTTCCTTGACAGACAAGTGCCTTTATCCTTATACTCGCGTACAGAGGAGTTTTCATCGGTTATCCATTCCCTCGTCTAATGTGGTCCGGAGAAAGAGGGTAGTTGCTATCTCCCAAGATGTCCGGATCTTCGGTCTCAGTAATCAACAAAATCGCAGTGGCCTTGATGCTTTCCGGAGAATACTGGATCAGGGACGGTTTAGTACCGCGTGGGGAGGGAAAAGTATGCGGATTGTAGACCTACGATCTGACACTATTACGCGACCGACGCCGGCGATGCGCCGGGCTATGGCTGAAGC
The DNA here is from genome assembly GCA_013375335.1 of Desulfobacterales bacterium. Lineage (GTDB taxonomy): Bacteria > Desulfobacterota > DSM-4660 > Desulfatiglandales > B25-G16 > JABXJZ01. Next base: position 9,924 of record JABXJZ010000002.1, on the reverse strand, counting down.
AGAAGTCGGAGACGATGTCTTTGGCGAGGACCCGACTGTGAGACAGTTAGAGGAAATGGCCGCGGAACAGTTAGGTAAAGAGGCAGCCTTGTTTGTCGCGAGCGGTACGATGGGCAATCTAGTCAGCCTGCTAGTACATTGCGGTCGTGGTGACGAGTTTATCCTTGGTGATCAATCCCATACCTTTTTCTACGAGCAGGGCGGATCGGCCGGACTGGGCGGCATTCATCCCCGGACAGTTCCAAATCAACCCGATGGTACAATGGCTCTGCATCACATAGAAACTGCTATTCGGCCAGACGACATCCACTTCCCTCGATCACGGCTAATCGCAGTGGAGAACACGCACACCCGTTGCTACGGCAGCCCTCTTGACGTCGATTACATGCAGGTCGTGGGACAAATAGCACGCCGTTACGAGATGAAAGTGCACGTAGACGGCGCACGGATTTTCAACGCGGCAAGTGCCCTTGGGGTGGAAGCACGCGATCTGGTTGCTGAGGCCGATTCAGTTACCTTTTGTCTAAGCAAGGGTCTGGGGGCACCGGTAGGTTCAGTTGTGTGTGGCACTCGTGATTTCATCGGTGAAGCGCGGCGGGTTCGGAAGATGCTGGGGGGCGGTATGCGGCAGGTGGGCGTGCTGGCAGCTGGCGGGATTGTGGCGCTCACACAGATGCTCGACCGCCTGGCGGATGATCACGCCAACGCCCAGAAGCTGGCAGAGGGTCTGGCTGATATAGATGGCCTATCTATTGATCCCGAGCGAGTGAAGACCAACATTGTGTACTTGGAGGTTACGCCCTGTGGCACGACCTGGCAATTACTACCGGAACAGCTCAGCAGCGAAGGTGTAAGACTGTTAGCTGCTGGGCCAAACCGGCTGAGAGCTGTCACCCATTATCATATAACGTCGGATGATATTGAATACGCTTTAGGCGTGTTCCGTGAGGTTTTGGGCTAAACCTCGCTCTTTTTTGAGATCATCACACCACGATCCCACTTTCGGCAAAGATCTTATAAGCCCCTTTACCTACCTGCTTGTCAGTAGGAAACACCTGGTGACAGTGAACTCATGGCAGGCCCGATATAAGATCAGCTTGATTACTGGGGGATGTACGGTTAACTGCAACCTTTGAGGAGACAAGAATGAAATTATGTTCAAGGCTCGTTCTGATAGTGACCTTAAGCTGCATCATCAATCCGCCCGTATGGGCAAGGAAAGGTGTAAATGAGGCTGTGGTAAAAATATACACGGTGTATAACAGGTATGACTACGATGAACCGTGGCAAATGTTAGGCCAGAGACGGCGCAGCGGTTCTGGCTGTATTATCAGGGGAGGGAGGATCTTAACAAGTGCGCATGTGGTAGGAGACCAGACATTTATTCAGGTAAGGCGAGCAGGGGAGGCAAAGAAATATACAGCGGAGGTGGAGATAGTGGCTCACGAATGTGACCTTGCTATTCTCAGGGTAAATGGCGGTTCATTATTTTCCGGCGTCGAGCCGGTCGAGATTGGTGACTTGGCGGAAGTTAGAGATAAGGTTGTAGTTTACGGTTTTCCGAAAGGCGGCGATGAGTTATGCATTACCGAGGGAGTGGTTTCCAGGATCGAGCACCATGAGTATACCCACAGCAGGGCCTATTTGGTAACTTGCCAGATTGATGCCTCCATTAATCCAGGTAGCAGTGGAGGGCCAGTGGTCAAGGAGGATAAACTGGTTGGGGTGGCATTTCAGTCAGCGGAGTCAGGAGAGAATATCGGCTATATGGTTCCGGCCCCGGTCATTAATCACTTCCTCACAGATATAAGAGATGGCACATATGATGGAATACCAGGCCTTGGAATATCGTGGCAAAAAATGGAGAGTCCAGACCTGAGAGGCAAGTTTGGAATGACGGAAACACAGAGCGGAGTGCTGGTAAATAGAATTTATCCCGGTTCTTCCGCAAAGGGGATATTGAGACCAGAAGACATAATGCTCTCAATAGATGGCGAGAATGTTGAAAATGACGGGACAATAGAGTTCAGGAAAGGCGAGAGGACCTTCTTTGGATACGTAGCACAGAGGAAATACATTAATGATACAGTTAAATTGGGAATCTTGAGGGAGAATAACCTTATGGATATGGTGATTAGACTATCGAAACCTTTGCATTTCTGGCGACTGGTGCCCCATGAACGGTATGATGTGGCGCCGACATACTATATCTTAGGCGGGCTGGTCTTTGAACCACTAACCTTGAACTTCTTGAAGACATGGGGGAAGTGGTATTACAACGCTCCACTCCATCTGATAGATTACTACCTTCACGGAGAGCCAGGAGAAGACCAGAGAGAGATAGTTGTCCTGGCCAAGGTCCTTGCTGATGAAATCAATGTGGGCTATCACAACTTGAAAAACAGGGTGATTTCCTATGTTAACGGCAAGAAGATCTCTGTCATGAAGGATTTAGTAAAGGCCTTTGAAGAACATGAAGGAAGATACCACGTCATTGTAGATGAGCGGGGTTATAAGATAGTCTTGGACAAGAACAAGGTTGACAGAGGTGGTCAGGGCATTCTGAAGAAGTATAAAGTTAATGCTGATAGATCAAAGGATTTGGAACGCTGGTAAAGGCCCTGCTAAGGCAAAGTTCAGGTATGCTGAAATCATTATCAGACAACCTTCACCGAGTAAGATCCTTTAGATTATCGTCATTTAACCTTTGAAACGACATCCTGCATCAGGGTATGGAATGTGGCGCTGATGTGGGCGATATCCGTACCAAAGAGCTGAAAGCGTATACCCCTTTGCTTTAATCTATTCGACTGCTCCACCGTCGGAGGGTTGACAGCGGATAGCACGGGGAGACCCCTCTTATTTGCCCCCTGGACGACAGCATCAAAGGCCTCGGCGATCTTGGGATGATTGTAGTCATAGAGGAGGTTTAGCCCCACGGAGAGGGCATAGTCAGTTGGCCCGAAACAGACGGCATCGATCCCATCCACCGAGAGGATGGCCTCCAAGTTCGGAAGGAATTCCTTGTCCTCTAGCAGCGGGATGACCATGGCCTCTTCATTGCTCTTTGTAATAAACTCCTCCCAGTTAAACTCCCCGCACCGGTATCTCGCTGACCTGACTGTTGGATCGGCACCCCGTATGCCCCTGAGGGGAAATCGCGCATAGCTGACCGCCCTTTCAGCATCCTGCCTGCTGGCCACATGGGGAATGACAACACCCTGTGCGCCAGCCTCGAGGGCATTGCGGATGTAGTGCTCCCTGTTTTCCTTGACCCTGACTATCGGCACGATATTGCTGGCCTCTGCGGCCCTGATGAGGTTTTCGAGGGTCATATCGCTGCCAATGGGGACGTGTTCTGTGTCGATAAAGACAAAGTCAAAGGCGCTGTAGCCCAGGATCTCAACCAGGATAGGGCTTCGGCTCATCACTGCCACGCCACAGACCACCCTGCCCTCTGCGAGGGCGCGTTTCAGTGGATTGTCTCTCGCCGTCATCGCTCCCCTCTCACGGTATTGCGCAGCTTCCCGATACCAGCAACCTCCACCTCAACCACATCGCCTGGCTTCATCGGCCCAATGCCCTGTGGTGTTCCCGTGGCAACCACATCGCCTGGACAGAGGGTCATGCACTGGGAGAGGTAGTGGAGGATGTGCTGGATGCTGAAGACGCTGTTTCTGGTTGTATCGTGCTGCACTACGGTGCCATTGAGGTAGGTGGTAAGCGCTAGGTCGTTCGGATCGAGTTCGGTGACCAGGTAGGGCCCCAGGCAACTGAAGGTATCAAATCCCTTCGCAAGGGTAAGGTCTGCGATGTTCTTGCTCACAATAGACCGCTCTGTGACATCATTGAAGCAGCAGTACCCCAGCACATGATCCAAGCTCTCCTCTTCGGGGACATCCTTCACCGTGTCCTTGATCACAACTGCCAGCTCACCCTCGTAGTCAACCCGCTCGGCGACCTGGGGGATGACAATGGCATCTCCATGACCAATGAGGGATGAGGGGGGTTTGAGGAAGAACTGGGGCCTCTGCGGGATGCGTGCCCCGATCTCCTCGATATGGCCACGATAGTTCAAGCCGATACAGACGATCTTGGTGGGGATCACGGGCGAGAGCAGCTTCACATCGGCTAATCTATGGCGGATCCCCGTCTCCCGATAGGTACCGAATGAGGAGCCATCGATGACCGCTACCTCCTCCCCTTGAACAACCCCAAGGGATACCTCTCCCTCACAGTCGAAGCGTGCAAACTTCAATCGATCAGCCATGCTGGTAGCTCCTCGGGCTTTCTCCCCACAAACCTACAGCTGTAGGGACAGGTCTCGCAAGTGCCCTTAAACCCCGGTAAGGTCGGCTCGCCCTTGATGGATTCCACGAGGGAGATCGCCTTCCTCACCTTCGCATCCTCACCGCTGATCACCAGGACCACGGCGCCGGCAGAATCACCAACCCCACCTGATGCCACGTGTCTTGCCTCCACCTCAGCCAGTATCTTCAGCGCCTCGATCTCCGTGACAACAATGCCACTGGGGATGCAGAACATGCCGAAATCAGCTCCCATGGTGTAGTCCAGTGTCTTGGCGCCTGTCCAGGCTGCTGCCTCTTTGACCGAGGCCACCATTTTCTCCAGCCCCACGGGGAAGATATACTTCAGCCCCTGTGATATGGCCGTGCCGTAAGTGGCACCTATGGTTCCGCCGTCAAATCCAGAGGTGATCACACCGACGTTTCCCTCAGAATCAATCGCATTTGCCCCCTTGATCAGCACGGTCTCTATATGAAAGTCTTCTAGGGCCTCGGCAAGGGTCTTCGAGGATCTCTGCCCTTTATAGAGGATGATGGGGAAGGGGGTTCGCTTCGTGTCATCGGTCACACACAGGAGCCTGTGTGAGTTGGTGCCTGCGGTGAATTTCTGAGGCTCGAGCTCCCTCATCCCACAAAGCTCTTGGGCTATATAGCCATTTGTGGTCCCCCCGTTGAGGATGATGTAAGCTCCCTGCTTCGCGACCTTGATCTCTTCCATCGCAACAACAGCCTTCGCGATTAGCCTCCGTGACTCTGCTGGTATGAGGGTGAATGCTGCCTTCAACGCAAGACCTCCTCTTTCACTGTGGGAATGGGGAGCGGTGTTGGGGAGTTATATAGTTAGGTGTTTCTAAATTGTCAACGCCAAAATGCCGACCGGGCGTTTTTCAACCCTCCGGTGACCATTCAGCACCATTTCTTCTGAGTGAGAGTCGACGCTGAAGCAATTCTTCAATAGAGATCTTGAAGTGGGGGCATTTTTTTTCTATTATTGATCTCAACCTAATCCCTTTAAAGATCAGTCTGCTGAAAGGAGAATGGATGAACGAGAACCTCGATAAGGAAATGAACGAGCTCAGGCGAGAAATCGCCGATGATCTGAGGCACCCACAGAGAAACGAAGATATCCATCGCCGTAAAGCCTCCCTTGAGTTCAAATTCAGCGGAAAATTCCTGATTCTCGGGGGCGCGGGTATTCTTGTTTTGGTGGTCCTTATCGCTATACTTTCCGGTGGCGGCCATAACCTCTCCACCGAGGCACTGAGTAATATCCTTATCAGAATTGATCATCTTGAGGAGAGACTGGCGCGCCTTGAGGGCGTAGTGGCTAGAGTAGACCTTCTCGAAAACCAGGAAAAGCAGCTCCAGCAATCTCTCATAGAGACGGATAAATCAAGAAGACATCTGACACAACGGCTTGATGAACTGACCAAACGGTTTGACACGGTGCAAGGGGAGAGGGCCCCGGTTGCAGGCAGGGTCACAGCCCCAGCCCGTATTCAAAGGAAACCGATTTCACTGGGCAAAAGGCGCTACCACGAGGTCCGCGCAGGGGAAAGCCTCTACAGGATCGCCCGGCGATATGGCATGTCGTTGGATGAACTATGTCGTCGCAACAATATAACCCCAGACCACGTCATTCACCCGGGCCAGAAACTTCTGGTAGCTCCAAGCACCAGTCAGTGAGCACTCGACGCCTTGCTTGGCTCAGTTTCTCGTCTGCACATCTACGCTTAGCCGCACAGCTCGACGTTTGCTTTTTCGCTTGACGTTTGAGAAAGCCGTGTATTATGATCCTCAGTGATGGTGGCCCGGCTTTACTCGCGGGTCGGCTTGGCTCTGAGGAAAGATTTCCTTTGCCAGAGCAGTGACCTTAAGCCTGGGACCATAATAGAAAATTTTAGAAAGGAGGTTAGTGCTTTGGCAAACGGGACGGTAAAGTGGTTTAGTAACAAAAGGGGCTACGGCTTTATTGAGCGGGAAGACGGTCAGGACGTATTTGTCCACTACTCCTCCATCGACGCGTCCGGATTCAAGAGTCTTAGTGAGGGTGACAGGGTGAGCTTTGATATTGAAGAGAGTGACCGCGGACCTGTGGCCAAGAACGTCATCAAGCTCTAGTTTACTGCCATACGGTTAGAGAGGGCATCTCGTCCAGGTAGGATGAGATGCCCTTTTGTTTGGACGCGTCCATACTGTGGCGACTTCTATAATGGATTTTTCCTGTGGAGGGTTGGGATTCACGCAAAGACAGCTTCCACGAATTCCCTCGGATTAAATACCTGAAAGTCGTCGAGGCCTTCCCCGGTGCATATGTAGGAGATAGGGATACGGAGCCTGTGGGAAATACCAATGACTGCACCACCTTTGGCAGTTCCATCCAATTTGGTCAGGATAATATCCGTCACTCCAAGGGATTCAGTGAATACCTGGGCCTGGGCAATCGCATTCTGACCAGTAGTAGCGTCGAGGATAAGGGTAACTTGGTGGGGGGCCTCGGGGAGCTGTTGGCCAGACACCCTCTGAATCTTCTTCAATTCCTCCATTAAGTTCGACTTCGTATGAAGTCTGCCAGCAGTATCAATGAAAATCTTATCTATCTTCCTCGCCTTAGCAGCAGCTATAGCATCGAAGACAACTGCCCCGGGATCCGCTCCCCTTTTCTGACTGATTACCTCTGCACCTACCCGATCTCCCCAGATCTGCAGTTGCTCAATAGCAGCAGCCCTAAAGGTGTCCGCCGCCACCAGCACTACCGCTTGCCCTTGGCCGCGAAGATAATAGGCCACCTTAGCAATGGTAGTTGTCTTTCCCACCCCATTAACGCCGATGAACATGATTACATAGGGGGATCTAGAAGCTTTCTCTAGCAGATTAGACGCAGGCAGGCCTTGGCTGGCATCTAAAAGGGAAATCATCTGTTCCTTTAAGATGTTCTTTACCTGCTCCGGTTTGTCGAGAGAGTTCTGGTCTACCCTCTGTTTTAGCCCATCAATCAATTGCACCGTTGTCTCTACACCAATGTCAGAGGTAAAGAGAATCTCCTCAAGGTGTTCTAAGAGTACTGGGTCGACCGTCTTCTTCCCTATGAGTAACGTATTGAGCCTGTCTGTTAATCTCGTTCTCGTCTTGGACAGCCTATCCCGCAGTCTTCCGGCAGGCGCCTTTCCGTGAGAGGGCATCACTGATAACCCTCCAGATCTACAGACACAATCTTGGACACACCACTTTTATCCATGGTCACGCCGTACAACCTTTCAGCTACTTGCATGGTCCTTAGATTATGGGTGACCATGATTACCTGGGACGACTTTCTGATCTCCCTCAAGAGGTCATTGAAGCGATCTGTATTGGCCTCATCCAGCGGGGCATCCACCTCATCCATGATAATAAATGGGCTTGCTTTAACAAGGTAGATGGCAAATAGTAACGCCGCAGCGGCGAGGGCCTTTTCCCCGCCAGATAGGAGCCCCATATGAACCAGCCTCTTTCCTGGGGGCTGTACTTCGACCAGCACACCGGTCTCTAAGGGAAGGGTTTCATCGATTAAGCTTAGCCGGGCCTTGCCCCCGTTAAAAAGGATGGGAAAAACCTCCTTTAACTTCTCATCCACCTTCCTAAAGGTAGAGAGAAATCTCCGCTTTGAAATTCGGTTAATTCTCCTGATGGCATTATTAAGGGAATCAATGGAGCAGAGGAGATCCTGCTCCTGTGCCTTGATAAATTCGTACCGCTCTTTTAGTTTCTCATAATCGTTAATGGCCAGAAGATTCACCTCGCCAATTCGCTCCTTAATGCGGGTACTATCCTTAAGTTTTTGCTCATAGTGAGGTCTTGAAAAATCCTTATCCAGATATCGCCTATGCTCCCTTGTAAGATCGATCCCCATATCTCTGTTAACCTGGGACAAAATGCCCTTTATCTGGAAGTCTACTTCTGCCTCCCTTAACCTCTCCTCGTTAATCTCTTCCCGTATCTCCCGTATCCTCTCCCGTAAAAGGGCTGCCTCTTTCTCCTTTTCCCGCAGTCCTTGCCTCAGGATATCATAGGTTTGTTCACTCTCATTGACTTCGTCCTCAAGCCTCTTCTGCTTTTGATAACTGACCTCTAATGCTCCCTTCACCTCCTTTTGCTTGACGAGAGAGCTCTTATATTGAGTTCTATTTGATTGTATCTCCTCTTCAACCTTGCTGATTCTCTCACCCATGTCAGCCACGAATTGCTCAAGCCTCTCCATTTCTCTTAGTAGACTCCTCTCTTCCTCCTTGTACTGGTTATACTTGAGCAATATCCGCGAGAGTTCTTCTTTTGAGTCATTGACCTTATTTTCCAGCTCTTCAGCTTCGGCCTCTCTCTCTGAGACAACTCTTTGCACCTCTTCTTTCTGCTTGTGGCACCTTGATAATTTCTCCTCGAGGCTCGCGAGGCGGGAGCCTTTCTCTTTTCCTTCCTGACTTAGGGCTTCTAATTGATTAAGCATGTATTGAGAGTGTTTTATGAGTTGCTCTGATTCGTTTTCCAGTAGGAATATGTCCTTCTCTATCGCTTCACTTTGTTTCACAGACCCTTGTTCCTTGCATTGTAGTTGCTCGATGAGGCCGTTTAATTTGGCTTCATGGAAGGCAATATCCCCAATTTCTGATTGCAGGGCACCAATGAGTTTCCCCTTTTCCTCGATCTTATTGCGTAATTCTTGTTCCTTTCGTCTTCTCCTCAGCAGCCCTATAGAATCCTTCCCCAAGCTCCCACCAATAATAATACCCTTCTCATCCACCAGATCACCTTCTGGCGTAACCAGAGTCTGTTTACTTTTGCCATTCTTCCAGGCGGAGAGAGCCTCAGACAGGCTGTCTACCAACGCAGCATTACCTAGAAAGGATTCTATTACCGGCTTAAATCTGTCGGGAACAGAGATGTGGTCTCTCAAAAGCGGAAAACCATTATGCTCGCCTATAGCCTTGCCAGGGGGCCTGTGAAGTTTAAACTCCTCGAGCGGGAGAAAATAGCTTCGGCCCATAGCTTTAGATCGCAGATACTCAACGGCCTCCTTACCATCCTCGTGCCTGGCCACGATCACATATTGCAATCGTTCATCTAGGACTGCCTCGACAGCTGCCTCGAATTCGGGCTCGACCTTGACGAAGTCTGCCAGCACTCCTAAGACCTTGCCTCCCGCAGTAGTCTTTGGCCCGTAGGTATTCATAACCATCTGAACACCTGACCTGTAACCTTCGTAGTTCTCAATAAGGTTCCTGATGGTCTTCAATTGAGCACGAAGGAGATTCAGTGCTGAGTCTGCTTTTGATTTGAGAGTCTCTTTTTCTCTCCTAACTTCTCCTAACCCCCTTTGCCTTGCTTCCTGCTCTCGTATTGCTCTCTCAAGGGAGCTTATCTGGTTCAACGACTCCTGCCGTTCCCCCTTTTTCTCGCGCAACAAGGCCGATAGTCTCTCAAACCTCTGCGTGCCTTCTTTGGACTCCTTTTCAAGCTCGTTCTTTCTGATCTCTACCTGATTTATCATATCAGATAGATTCCTTATCTCGCCTGTTAATCTTGCCTCCTCGGTTGCCAACTCAATGAGGTGCGACCTTTCTTTTTCCAATGCATCCTTTATTGT
>JABXJZ010000031.1:251-10324 GCA_013375335.1 Desulfobacterales bacterium | reverse complement strand
AGGTTCTCAGCATCTTCAGTGGACAGCGGAGTTCTCAATCTTATCTGTTTGGACATTGTACCCTGCAATCTCCCCTGTTTGCTGTGTCTACGACGCTATATTACTGCTTCCTTGTGTCTGGCTGCATGACACTGGATATTGACTGCTACAGGCAGACTCGCAATATGGCATGGTTCAACCTCAAGAAACACATCAAGCGAGGTGAAATTCCCACCGTATCCCATAGGACCGATCCCCCACCTATTGATTCTCTTTAAAATTTCCTCCTCGATCTCCGCGAGTTCCGGGTCAGGATTTCGATCCCCTATGTTTCTCAAGAGTGCTTTTTTTGCCAGGATTGCGGATCTCTCAAAGGTCCCCCCAACCCCAACGCCGACAATAGTTGGGGGGCAAGGGTTTGCACCGGACTCCTTTACCCATTCTACCACGAAGTCTTTAACTCCCTCAATACCTGCGGCAGGGGTGAGCATATCAACCCTGCTCATATTCTCGCTGCCCCCTCCCTTGGGCGCGAATATGATCCTGATCTTGTCTCCAGGGACGATTTGCAGGTGGAGGATAGCTGGGGTATTGTCACCTGTGTTTTCTCTCGTAAAGGGATGGCACGCCGACTTCCTTAGATAGCCCTCCCGATACCCCTGCCTTACACCGTCGTTGATTGCCTCGTTTAAGTCGCCGCTTATTATGTGGACATCCTGACCAATCTCCATAAACACCACGGCAAGTCCGCAATCCTGGCATATGGGAACCTTCTCCTCTCGGGCGATCTTGGCATTCTCTATCAGTTCCTTAAGGACCTCCCGTGCCGGAGCTGAGTCCTCCCTCTCTATAGCCTCCTTAAAGGCAGAGAGGACGTCATCACCGAGATTATAGTTTGCATCAATACTGAGGTCTCTGACTACCTTGATGATCTCCGCGGTCGAAATCTCCCTAATCATTTTGCACTTTCCCAACTCTATGGGCTGGAATACGTAACTGCCACAGCCTCCTCATCTCCATTATTTGGTGTCTTCCAGCAATCCCCCAGATATTGATGAACGGTGCCTTCTTTTCTCGCTTCTTCTTATTAGAGCCCTTTTCTTTCTTACCCGTGTTTTCCGCCATAACAGTATACCCCTGCGATTTCTGTGTGCCCCCCTCTTACGGCCTAAACGGGGATATTCCCATGTTTCTTGGCAGGCCTCGTCTCCCTCTTGGTAGCAAGCATCTCCAAGGCGTCTATAATCCGCGGCCTGGTCTCAGTAGGTGATATAACCGCATCAACGAATCCGCGTGCGGCGGCAATATATGGATTGGAGAAATGATCCCGATACTCGGTAATCTTCTGTTGCCTCTTTGCCTCCTGATCGGGCGCAGCCTGTATCTCCCTTCTATGAACGATCTCTGCTGCCTGCTCAGCACCCATAACGGCAATCTCCGCAGTGGGCCAGGCAAAGACATAGTCACTGCCTAAGGGCTTGCCACACATAGCGAGAAAGGCCCCTCCGTAGTCCTTTCTGGTTATCAATGTGACCTTTGGAACAGTGGCCTCACTATAACACCATAGGAGCTTGGCCCCATGCCTTATGATACCTCCCCATTCCTGGTTACTTCCCGGCAGATAGCCGGGGACATCCACTATGGTAACGAGGGGGATATTGAAGGCATCGCAGAATCTAATGAACCTGGTTGCCTTATCCGACGCATTAATGTCAAGGCAACCGGCCAGGAATTTTGGTTGATTTGCGATGATCCCTACTGTTCTTCCATTGAATCTGGCGAAACAGATAATAATGTTCTTGGCATAATGCTCATGTGGTTCAAAGATCTGACCTTTATCCACAACCGAGTGAATGACGTCTTTCATGTCATAGTACGCCCTGGGGTTATCGGGGATGATGCTATCAAGCATCGGCTCAGTGCGATGAGGATCATCTCCTAAATCCACTACTGGAGGATCTTCCATGTTATTCGATGGAAGGTAGGTGAGCAATTCCTTGATCCTCTCTATACATTGGGCATCGCTATCGCATGCGAAGTGGGCGACCCCGCTTTTTGAGTTGTGCACCATCGCCCCTCCCAGGTCCTCAAAGCTTATATCCTCACCAATCGTCGCCTTGATTACCGCGGGGCCGGTGATGAACATATTACTGGTTTTCTTTGTCATAAATATCCAATCGGTCATGGCGGGGGAATATACTGCGCCTCCAGCTGTGGGGCCCATAATTGCTGAGATTTGAGGAATTACCCCTGAGGCACAGGAGTTCCTGTAAAATATATCTCCATAACCAGAGAGGGAATCCACGCCTTCCTGTATCCTGGCTCCTCCTGAATCATTGAAACCCACAATGGGTGAACCGGTCTTGAGAGCCAGATCCATGACCTTACATATCTTTTCGGCATGCATCTCTCCCAATGTGCCGGCCATGGAGGTGAAATCCTGAGAATATGCATAGACTAACCTCCCGTCTACAGTACCGTGGCCAGTAACCACACCCTCGCCGGCGATAAATGTCTTAGGCATATCAAAGTCAGTACATCGATGTCTGACAAACATATCGAGCTCGCGAAAGCTGGCGGGATCAAAGAGGAGATCGAGCCTCGCCCTTGCAGTTAGCTTGCCCTTGTCGCGCTGCTTCTGGAGCTGTTTTTCTCCCCCCATGGCGAGCTCTTTTTCTTCCCGCTCCTTGAGCTCCTTGAGCTTATCTGTAGTGGTACCCATCAATCCCTCCTTTCACGAAAGGCTAAGTCTTTATCCAAAAAATAGCAGGACACTGATTCACAAGTGCTCATTGTTATCTCCTGTGTTCCTACCTCCTTCCCCGGTTAATGCCAGCAGGTTATTAAATAAGATAAGGCACCTAAGGCAAAACGCACTGCTTAGATGCCTCATTTGGGCTACGCAAAACGATTCTAGAACCTACCTTCCTTCCCCAGGGCGAGAAAGTGGGACACATCAATATCTTTTGGGCAAACAAAAGAACAGGCCTTGGCCGTATGGCACCTGTAAACACCATCTTCCCTGTATAAGATATCCATCCTCTCTCCTCTTGCCATCTCCCTGGGATCCATAAGGCGAACCATGTTGGCCATTGAGGCGTTTGGACCGAGGAAGTGGTGATGGGTGCTGATGCAGGCAGCTGCACAACAAAAACAGTTAATGCACCGGGTAGCTTCAGAATAGGTCTCGAGTGTTTTCGGGGAAATCCGGTACTCATCCCCGTCTGGGTGAGGGGAGGCAGGCTTGATAAGCCAAGGTCTGACCTTATGAACCCTGTCATAGGCCTTCTCCAGGTCCACAACCAGATCCCTCAGGACTGGGGCTATAGTCAAGGGTTTTAATTTGAACGTATGGGTCTTGAATTGTCCTACCCCATCTTTTACTAGGAGTTCACAGGCAAGCAGTGGTTTGCCATTGACGATGACCCCACAACTGCCACATTGGGCATGCTCACAGGAGGAGGACCAGGCGAGCGTTGGATCCTGCTCATCGTTGATCTTCCGCAAGACATCTACAAACCTCAGGATCGCGCTGGCCTCTACGCGGTAGGTCTGTACCCATGATAGCTTGGTATCAGGATCGTACCTATTTATATCTAAGGTGATAGTATAGGATGTGGACACCGGGCTCCTCTTCACAATGGATCAATATTCCCTCACTATATAGTCAAACAGTTCGTAATGCTCCCCTTTGGCCTCAAAAATACTCATGTCTATAGGCCTTTTGCCAAAGGTGACCTCATTAAATTGAGGCATATAGACAAGGGTGTGATAATTAAACCCATCACTCCTTTCTGGGTAATCCTCTCTGAAGTGGGCCCCTCTTGACTCCTTCCTTGCCAGTGCACCTTGGGCAATGACCATAGAAACGGTTATGAGATTGTTGAGTTCCCAGATTTGCCAGAGATCCTGATTCGCTTTCAGGGATGTTGTCCCTAGGGGTATATGTGTTGCCATTTCCCTCAATTCTGTTAGAACCTCGATAGCTTCCACCAGGGACTTTTCGGTCCTGAATATGCCCACCTTCTCCATCATGAGATTCCGTAACGAATCCCTGACCTGGGCATATTTCTCCTTTCCCTGGGCATTCAGGTATGTCGAGAATTGGTCGAAGACGATAAGGCGGCTACCAGGTGGTTCTTCGGGATCAGTGGCATCTTTAAGATATTCAACAACCCTCTCGCCGGTGACCCTGCCCATGGTTATCAATTCCAGAAGGGAATTTGTCCCAAGCCTGTTGAGGCCATGCAGGGATGCAGCAGCAACCTCTCCACAGGCAAAAAGCCCAGGGACAATGCCTTGGCTGTCACTTTGAACCTCCCCGAATTCATTGGTAGGTATTCCACCCATCTGGTAGTGGGCCGTAGGGGCGACAGGACAGAGATCCTTTTCCGGATCAACACCCACAAATCGCTTAAAGAAGGAACATACCTCCTGGATCTTTTTCTCGTGCACCTCTTTAGGCAGGTGCCTCAAATCCAGCCACACATGGTGGGCGTTATGATCCTGGTGAAAGAGCCCCCTGCCTTCCCTGATCTCCTGGATGATCGCCCTGGAGATGAGGTCCCTGGGGGCAAGATCCTTGGCTGTGGGCGCATAGCGCTCCATAAAGGGCTCTTCATCCTTATTCCTCAGAATAGCCCCCTCTCCCCTGAGCGCCTCGCTGGCCAGTATGCCAGGACCTACCATTCCCGTGGGGTGGAATTGAACAGCCTCGAGATCCATTACGGGCAGGCCTGCCTGAAGCGCAAGGACAAGGGCATCACCGGTGTTGCCTCGACAATTGCTGCTAACCAGATACATTCTGGTGTTACCGCCTGTGGCAATAATGGTTGCCTTGGCCAGGATGGCCAGAAATTTACCCTCTGGGTACCTGAAGATAATGGCCCCAATACACTGCCCATCTCTAAAGAGTAGTTCTGTTGCTACACATTGACCGATAAAGTCCACCCCGTATTTAAGAGATTCGGCCCAGACAGTGTCCATAATGCCCTTTCCGGTTCTGTCTGCCTCATAACAGGCCCTAAAGGCCATCCTTTCGCCAAAGTCCAACATATGGCCACCAAAGGGCCTCTTGGCAATCCTTCCCTCCTCTGTCCTGCTGAAATGCATGCCATGTCTCTCGAGCCAAACCACCTCCTCCCAGCCAATATCGCAGACCTTCTTGATCACATTTTGGTCTGCAGAACAATCTGAACCCTTCCAGGTATCAAACGTGTGAAAGATTGGTCTGTCCATGGGGTCCTTTGGATCGACTGCCGCCATGCCTCCCTGGGCTGTCGTGGTATGGGATTTCTGGGGACTGGATACCTTTGTGAGGGCTATTATCCTTGTCCCCGGTCTTCGCTCGCCAATTTGCGCTGCAGCCCTCAGGCCTGCACCGCCGGCGCCGATAATCAGGACATCACACCTGAGGGTAGAATCTACGGTCAGTGCTGCTCCCACCGCTACCTCCTCTATAAGGCTACAATGAGCCTGATGCCAAAGTAGGCCGATATACTCATAATTGCAATCACAAGGAAGGTTAAGGACTTCAGTACGGGGCCTTGGCTTATGTAATCGGTGATGATACTGAATATACCATAGCCCGCATGAAAGAGGAGGAGAATGATAAAGACGAGGTCCATCCCTTTTATATAGGGGTTTTGGATTCTCAGTAGAATCGTCTTGCTATCATGACCTGTTAGATAATTCATGTGCATGAATAGCATGTGGCCCAGTAGCGCGGGGATCATAAACGCACCGGTAATCCTCTGGAGCTTCCAGAGGATTGAATTACCGGTCCTCCAGATCTTAATAAAGACAAGTAAGAGGGCAATAAGGCTTATAGCAACAGTGACGGACCAGAAGGGGGCAACTGACGGTTGGGCGCTTTCCTCTATAAAGAAGGATCCGACGACCAGGACATACATAAGGCCTAGGGCAACCATCCAGCGTATTACTATTTCATCTTCTCTGACATGAAACAGCTCGTAGAGGACTAACCTGCCGCCATTTAGGGAGTGAAAGATAAGGGGGATAGCGAGGGCCCATTCAAGGAAGGTAAAGACGGGGGTGCGTAAGAATTTCATATCCGCATCAAAGGTGGCAGGGGTAAATAAGAGCGATAATGTATAAATGTGGGCGAAGATATAGCCAACAAGTGTCAGCCCAGCCAACCTGTGTCCCCAGCTTATCAAAAAAGACCAACCTCTGGAGGTGGCGTAATAAGAGAGAATGGGAAGTCTCCCCATGAGGGATATGATAGAGGCTTCGACCTTGGTTATCTTTAACGCCTTTTCCATGAAAAGCTACCCTGTGCTGCTAGGAACGCGGTGGGTTGTCATGAATTTTAGGGAAGGATATTAATTACGGCGCCTTTTATTGTCAAGGAGAAAACCTTTTGGGGACACGGTAAGGCGTGCACACTAGTAGCCTGGTATCTCATAGAGCTAGTCCACGGTGACTTTTATACCATGAGCGGTGAATATTAGTTGACCTTTGCTTGAATATTCAATATGTTTTTACTAGGAACTTGAAGATAAAGAGGCCCTTGTAGTTACCAGGGGCCGGAGCAGAGTTAGTTCAAGGAGAACAAATATGATAGTTGAATGTGAGCGGTGCGACACTAAATTCAGGCTTGATGAGAATCTCCTGAAGGGAACCGGCTCAAAGGTCAGATGCTCTATTTGTCAGCATAAATTTATCCTCTTCCCACCTGAAACGGGGCCACGGGGTGAGGAAGGTACTGGAGAAAGACTAGAGGAGCCAGGTGCTGCACCCTCAGATATCGATAAGACCCTTGTGGGGGAGCCAATAGAGGAGCCAGAGGCTATTGACGAAACCTTTATCCAGGAGATCGAGAAGGAGCTCGCTCAGGAGGAGGAAGTAGAGCCAATCTCCTTTGAAGATTTTGCTGCATTAGACTCGGGCATTATCAAAGGGAAGGCGCATGCCGAAGAGATCGATAGGGCAATGGACAGGGCAACAAAGGTTGAAGAAGAGGTCAGGGCCGAAGGGGAATTGGAAAGAGAGGGACGAGGAAGGGTGGGAGAGGCAGAAGAGGCATTCGAAGCGCGTCCGGTCATTAAAAAGAGGCCTCGGTCAAGAGTGTGGATCACGATCTTGTTAATAATTCTTCTGCTTACTGGGACTGCATCGGCCTTGATTGTGTTGAAGCCGGGCTTCCTCCCGGTGTCTTTCCCTTTAGGGAAAAAGCCCATATCTAAGGAACAGGCCTTTGACATGGGACACAGAAGGCTGTCGTTTAAGGACTTAGATGGTTCTTTTGTGGATTCGGAGAAGGCGGGTAAGCTCTTTATGGTTAAGGGTTTCGTAACAAACAATTACCCAGACAGAAGGAGTTTTATCCGAATCAAATCAAATATCTTGGATTCTAAAGCTACGGTAGTTAAAAGCAAGATTGCCTTTGCCGGTAACCCAATTAGCGATAAGGAAGTGCGATCTCTATCCATGGAAGACATAGATAATCGACTAAGGGATAGGTTCGGCAAAGATAAAATGAACATAAACGTCCATCCCAACGCCTCTATTCCTTTTGCGATTGTTTTTAGTGACTTACCCGAGGATATGAGCGAGTTTACCGTAGAGGCAATAAGCTCTTCCCCTGCTGGAAAGTAGAGTACCCCAAGATCCTAATGCCCAAATCCAACGGATTTTCAAACACCCCAGTGCTCTCCCGCACAGGGGTTTGCATCCTCCCATAGCATTACCCAAACGCCTTACTATTCCCCTATCCTCGGGAGGAGAAGGGGGCATTCTATTTATATAGTGATTGAAGAGGATGAGGCGGAAAACTATAAGGAGGTGGGATGCTTGATCTAAAATTTGTCCGATCCAACCAGGACGTAATAGCCCGCATGCTCAGGCAGAGGGGTTATGATCTTGATCTTTCGGGATTTCGATCTCTCGATGAGAAGAGGCGCTCTATCCTGGCCAGTCTCGAAGAGCTTAGGTATCAGCGCAATAAGGTTTCTGATGATATCGCGGCCATGAAAAGGAGGGGTGAAGATGCCTCATCCATTATCTCTGAGATGAAGGCCGTCTCCAAAGAGATAAGGGCGTTGGAGGCAGAACTGCCTGCTGTAGTGGATCAGCTGAATGAGCTTTTGATGCATATCCCCAATGTCCCGCATGAATCAGTGGTCGTGGGTAAGAATGCCGATGATAATCCGGTTATCAGGAGGTGGGGTGAGATTAGGGACTTTGATTTTGACCCTGCCTCGCACTGGGAGATCGGAGAGAAGCTCAATATCCTTGATTTTTCCCGTGCAGCCAAGATTGCCGGGAGTAGATTTTGTCTTCAGAGTGGTATAGGTGCCACCATCGAGAGGGCCCTGATAAATTTTATGCTCGACACTCATACCAAACGTCATGGGTACACTGAGGTCCTTCCTCCATTTCTCGTTAATTCAGAGAGCATGACCGGAACAGGTCAACTACCCAAATTTCGGGAGGACCTGTTCAAGGTGGATGGCTGGGATCTCTTTCTTATTCCCACGGCAGAGGTGCCGGTCACCAACATACACAGGGATGAGATCCTATCCATTGATGAACTTCCCATCAAGTATGTCTCATATACCCCGTGTTTCCGTTCAGAGGCAGGCAGCTGGGGCAAAGACACGAGGGGGCTTGTTAGGCAGCACCAGTTCAATAAGGTGGAACTGGTTAAGTTCTGCTGCCCTGAGGATTCAGACCAGGAATTGGAGTCCTTGACCGCCGATGCGGAGGGGATTTTGCAGCGTCTAGGGCTCCCCTATAGAGTAGTCTCACTATGTACAGGGGATCTCGGCTTTTCCGCTGCCAAGACCTATGACATCGAGGTTTGGCTCCCCGAACAGCAGCTATTTAAAGAGATATCCTCTTGCAGTAACTTCACGGACTTCCAGGCCAGAAGGGCAAATATTCGATTTAGAAGGAAAAAGGGGAGGGGCACCGAACTCGTCCACACCCTTAACGGCTCAGGTCTGGCGGTTGGAAGAACGCTTGTTGCGGTCTTGGAGAATTATCAGCAACCCGACGGGAGCGTGGTCATTCCAGAGGCCCTCACACCATACATGAATGGGTTATCCGTTATTGACAGAAGAGAGTGATAATCGAT
Source organism: Desulfobacterales bacterium (assembly GCA_013375335.1). Classification (GTDB taxonomy): domain Bacteria; phylum Desulfobacterota; class DSM-4660; order Desulfatiglandales; family B25-G16; genus JABXJZ01. The sequence continues at coordinate 1,245 of JABXJZ010000031.1, read as the reverse complement.
CCGCCTAAGGGGATCTGAGATGGATGGACTGGACAGGGTGTATCGAAGAATCGATGGCTTTCGGGCTGAGATTATTGAGATGCAGAGACAGCTTACCTCCCGGCCAGCCTTAGGTCCAGAGAATGGTGGCAGCGGAGAGCATGAGAAGGCTGACTATGTGAGGGAACAGCTCTTGCTCCTTAAACCGGATACGCTCCATGAGATTCATGCCGCTGACGAAAGGGCCGCCAATGGTTACAGGCCCAATTTGGTGGCGGTCTGGAGGGGAGGGCAACAAGGAAAAGCCGTCTGGGTGCTGAGTCATCTTGATATTGTTCCACCGGGAGATCTTTCCTTGTGGAGCGGTGATCCATACAAGATCCGAGTGGAGGGGGATAAGATCATTGGCCGGGGTGTTGAGGATAACCAGCATAGTATAGTGAGTTCTTATTTTGCCGTGAAGGGTATCGTGGATTTAGAACTGGCGTTCCCTCGACAGGTTGGCCTTGTGTTAGTCGCAGATGAAGAGACAGGGAGTAGACATGGGCTGGAACACCTCTTAAAGGAGAGGAGAGATCTCTTTCAAGAGGACGATCTGATTATTGTCCCTGATGGTGGCAACGAGGAAGGGACAATGATCGAGGTAGCGGAAAAGGCAATGCTGTGGCTGAAATTTACCATCCTCGGTGCCCAGTGCCATGCCAGTACGCCCGAAAAGGGAAAGAACAGCCTCTTTGGTGCGGCTAAGTTGATTGTGGAGCTGAACAGCCTTAAAGACAGATTTGACCTGGGGAATCCTATCTTTAAACCGGAGGAATCAACATTTGAGCCCACCAAGATAGAGGCAAATGTCCCCAATGTAAACACCATCCCCGGAAGGGATGTCTTTTATCTCGACTGCCGGATTTTGCCGGATTATAAGGTGGATGAGATTCTCGCAGAGGTCACGGCCATGAGCGAGAGGCTGGCCAAAGAGCTTGATCTCAAGATAAACGTGGAGGTGGTTCACAGACAG
>JABXJZ010000031.1:0-241 GCA_013375335.1 Desulfobacterales bacterium | reverse complement strand
CGCCAGTAGATTCCCCAGTGGTTACTGCCCTTGCCAGGGCTATAAGTAGGGTAACCGGATTGACCGCAAAGGCCATGGGTATAGGAGGTGGCACAGTTGCGGCATTTTTCAGGGAGGCAGGACTTCCCGCTGCCGTCTGGTCTACTGCATCCCCAACAGCCCACCAACCAAACGAATACTGCCTCGTTAAGGACATTATCACCGATGCCAAGATCATGGCCACCGTTTTTCTGTGCGGGTA
>JABXJZ010000220.1 GCA_013375335.1 Desulfobacterales bacterium | reverse complement strand
TTACGTCTTTAAGGTCTCTCATTATATCAATGTTCACTCTATCTTGTACCCTGCTGATTTCATGGAGAGCCTTGAATTTGCAGGTGAGGCGTTCCTCTTTATCCTTTATCTCACTGCATTCTAGGATCCTGACGTCACATTCTTTCTCGATCAATCTGTGCTTTCCAGTTTTCAGTCTTTCATATTTCTCCCGGAGTTCCCATCTCATATCAGCAAGGCTCATTTCAATCACAATTTAATAGTTGGCTCTTTTAAGAATTTGTGATGATGATGTGATAAGTGCTAGCAACGATGCCTGCGTGAATTTCCTTTGAATAGGCGTTGGGCAATCTCAAGGTCTCGAGGTGTGTTCACGTTTACGGCAAGTTCCTCGCTGTCGATAATGAGTATCTCCTCGTCTAGCTCTCTCTCACAGATTCTTGTTCCGTCGATCACGTTTATTCCAGATGGAACCAGAAGGTTTTCGTCTACCTTAACAATATGATCTGCTCCTAGACCGAGTTTCCTCTTTGTTTCCAGTGGGACCGCAACAGCCAAGGCGGGTTTATTGTATCGGTTATATTCTTCTGTAATCCTGTCGATCATCTCGCTTCTGATTAATGGAAGGTCTGCTGAGATGGTCAAGACCGTGTCCAGATTAAGCTTTTTAACAGCATATTGAATGTCGTGGACGTAGCCTTTCCCAGGAGTTTTCAAGACTGTGACAGGAAAAACTTTGATAAACTCCGCCGTATTTGGTGTGTGATCCGTTATTGCAACTACGATCTCGTCTATCTTTTCAGCTTTTTGTAATGCCCTTAGAATGTGTTCGATCATCGGTTTTCCGCCGATTCTTAGCAAGGGCTTCTCTCTGGGCAGAGCCATGCGAGTGCCCTTTCCGCCTGCCATGATGAGCGCGGTTATGCCCATCTGATCACGGCTAAGAGTGTGATTAGTGAGGTCATGCGAGTGAGATCGTTTATAGCTCCTAACACATCGCCGGTTATGCCTCGGAAGTGTCTGTTCGAGATTCCGACTATAATCAGACCTGTAATGATTCCTGAGATCATAATCACGAAGCCTGTGATCCACAGTGAAACAAGTGCTATGCCGAGTGCTGTGGTTAAGGCGAATATTAGACGCGTCCTTCTATGTTTATGATGCATGGCATTGATGAAATAGGTGTTCATTCCCTTCTGAGCTGATTTTCCCATCCATGCTCCGACCACCATGGAAAGCTTTGCTGAGACCTCCGACACTATTAGACTGGGAATAATGATGCTCGCGTTCACTATAGAAATGCAGAGGGCTGTTGTCGGCAGCGTTATCAGCCCCAGTGTTAGGCCTCCGGCTCCTGTCTTCTGGTCGTGCATGATCTCAATCTTCTCTTCCGGTGAACCATGGAACATTACGCCGTCCCCGAAGTCTATCAGCCCATCAGTGTGGTGGAGCCCCGTAATCAGCAGCAGTAAACCTAGCGTCAGCATTCCAACGATTAGTTCGGGTAAAATTTGGAAGAGCAGCCAAGCAAATATCCCTGCCAGCATTCCTATAAGTGCCCCTACCATCGGAAATAGAGGCATGTATTCAGCTGCGTCTGTTAAGAAGTCGCGGTCCATGCCTACAGGAATGATGGTGAGGAAGGCTACAAGGTTCCTTATCTCTTTAAGCATCCGTATACTTCACTTCGATCCTACCAACAGTTCATAGTTTCTCTCAATCTCTCTGAGCAGGATCTCCTTTGTAATGGAGCCTTCAGACTTCGCCATCGCCGCTATGGCTACTCCTCCAGCACCAACACCCTCCTTTACAGCTCCAGCCTCGTAGGCTCTTAAGCCATCCAATTTAGATTGACTGAAGTTCAGGTCAGCAGCCAAAACTGGAATATGAGCTATCTGAGTGATTATCCCCTTGAGATCAGCTGTTCTATCTGATATGATCCATCTAGTAGTCCCTATCGCCACGTTATCTAGGACATCGCGGTTCAAGGCATTCACGACAGCTAGCACCGCGGCCATCTGGGTCCCACCAGCCATTAGAACGGGGACTTTGCTGGCAGCTCCAAGAACCAATCCTGCGAAGGCGGGAATCATCGGGTCTCCAACGCAGGATACCGCCTTTAACGGATCCTCCGCGAAGGCACCAGTCTCTGCACCTGAGGCTTTTAAGCCCGCGTGAACCGTTTTAACCTTGAGGTCATGTGGGTTGTTCGGCATGCTACTGCTGACCTTCCCCCTTGCGTCTATACCCATCGCCATCAGGATACCGAGCGCGGTCGTTGTTCCACCCGGGATGCTCTCGCCGATCACGAGATAATCCGCCGTCTTGGCTAGGTTCTCTCCAGCTATCATTGCCCTCCGTAAGGTCTCTTCAACGTTGTCCACTGCATTCCCTGATCTTATATCCCTACCAGGGTCTCCTCCCAAGTCCAGAAACGGCACACAAGGTTTTACATTCAGCCCAGCACTTGCCACGAGGGCAGGTATATCCGCCATCCTAAGCGCTGACATCGTAATTAAGGCGGGAGTCGGTATGCCTTCAGGCGTCACCGGCACTCTAGCGATGCACTTACACTTTCCCAGCAGGAGAAGTTCAACATCTGCAGGTGGCGTATAATCGGTCAGCTCCGGATTCTTCCCTGCAGCGGATATGCCCGGAATCTTCGCGGTCTCTGTTGTTCCTATGGTACAGACGAATAAAGGACTCTTTCCACTAAGGCTCCTCAGAAAAGCTTCGCCTTTGCGCTCGTTGTAAGCTAGGATTACGTCGAAGATTTTCTTCACTTTGGCACTACCATTCTCGGATTATCCGGATAATTCTGGGCGCAACCGTCATAAATAAAACCGCATTATTCAGAATGGCTGTGACCATGGATATGATGCCTCCACTGAAGGCGGTTATAAGGGCCACGATAAGTGGCATCCCAGAGACCAGATAAAACCATGTAGTGTAAAGGTTCTGAAGCGTCTCACTCACTAGGGTCAAGCCCACAGCCGTTACACCAAAAAACACGACCCCCGGATTTTCTCTGACACGACGTAGGAACCCTCCGCAGACGCCGAGTAATCCGATGATTGATGCAATGATGGGTGTCCAAGGCCCCGCCCAAGTAAGCACATCAGAAACGACAATTGTCAAGGCGCCGGTGATGAAGCCTTGTAAGGGACCGAATGAGAAACCGCAGATAAAAGCCAAGGTCTCGCACAAACCAATTTTCACAATGATCCCGTAGGGAAAAAATGGCGTGGTGAAGGCCACCCAGTTCACTCCCACCCTCACGACTGCTCCCAAGGCCGCCATCAACGAAATGGTGGAGAGTTGCCTTGTTGAAATTCTCAATTTCATATGCCCCTTAATGTAGGTTGGATTTCTACCTTATAAGGGTTGGATGGATTATCCAACCATGTACTTTAATAATAGATTCTGACCTTATCAAAAGCATTCGAGAAGAGAGGTTGGTGGTAAAATGGAGTCTGAGGTCTTACCGTTGCTAAAGTATCTTGAAGAGAGAGGCGTAACGTTGAAGGATCTCATAGACGCGGCTTTGGAGCTGTTTGTTCC
>JABXJZ010000219.1 GCA_013375335.1 Desulfobacterales bacterium | reverse complement strand
CATGAAGACCATCTTCGGGGTGGATCAGAGGGTTGGAGCCCTTACGGGGCTCGTCTTCGTGCTGGCAATCGTGTTTAATCCCGCCAAGGGGAAGGCGTACATCAAGACCATCGAAACAACGCTTCGCATCCTGGTTTGGGCCCTCCTTCTTTCATTCCTCGTAATCCTTTTCCTGGTGGAGATCGATTGGGGGGCCTTTTTGCAAGGCTTCATTCCGGGCCTTCCGGCAGATGCCGATGAAGCCATTACCTTTGTCGGGGTCTTAGGCGCGGCCATCGCCATCAATGTACCTGTCCTCGCAGCTTACGGGGCCAAGCAACGTCAGTGGAGCCCAGCGTATCGACACCTAAGCCTGTTTGAACTCACCTACACAAATATCATTCTGGTCCTCGTGCAATTCATCATTATTACGGCGGTGGCCTCAACCTTGTTCAAAACGAGTCAGGTTGTCACGGCTCCCGTGACGGCGGCAAAGGCGCTGGAGCCATTTGCGGGCGGCGCCTCGGTCTATCTTTTCTCCTTCGGGCTGCTCGGTGCGGTTTTCACCACCATCGTCTCACAGGTCCTCATTTCGGGGTTTGTCATCAGCGACACCTTGAAATGGGATGTGAACGCCGCGTCGCTCAGATTCAAACTGGCAGAACTCGTGGTGACCCTCTTCGGCGTTACGGCGCCCTTATTTGGCTGGAACGCCTTTAAGGCTGTCGTCTACGGCAGTGCGTTCAATCTCACCTTTGCGCCGGTCATTGTTGTTCTGTGGCTCGTCATGGCGAAACGCCAAACCGTCATGGGGGACCTCAGGGCGAGTACGACAATGAACATCGCGGTCATCCTCGCCGTGCTGATTGCCCTGTCGGCGACGCTCAACTTCTGGATGAGTCTGCCAGCAGGCCGTTGATAAACGCTCATCTGCGGCGTTACGCTCATCCCGCGTCACTGCAGCGCACTCCGGATGGCATCTGACACTCTATGAGCAGGAGGCGACATGTCGAGACTCTTTGAAAGCACCTCACTCAATAGCATGACCCTCAAGAACAGATTTGTCCGTTCGGCTACCTGGGAGGGGATGGCCGCTGAGGACGGCAGCTGTACGCCGCAGCTCAGGGACCTTATGGCTAAACTCGCACAGGGAGATGTCGGTCTCATCATCAGCAGCTATGCCTATGTCCTGCCCGAGGGAAAGGTCAGGATAGGGCAGTTAGGGATCTATAAAGACGAACATATAAGCGGCCTGCGTGAAATAACACAGGACGCTCACCGATATGGCAGCCGGATCGCAGTTCAGCTCGTCCATGGCGGTGTCTTCTCCGACGCCGCATTCACCGGCCGCATCCCGCTGGGCCCTTCTCATGTACCGAACTTGGTCGAAGCTCCCCACGAGGAAATGTCCATCGCGTACATTGAAGGTGTGGTCGAGGCCTTTGGCCAGGCGGCCCGAAGGGCCAAGGAGGCCGGCTTCGATGCGGTTCAGATCCATGGGGCCCACGGATACCTCCACAGTCAGTTTCTCTCTCCGGCTTTCAATAGGCGCACGGATGCCTATGGTGGATCCCTTGAGAATCGCGCCAGAGTTGTTTTAGAGACCTTGAAAGCAATCCGCGCCTCTGTGGGACCCGACTTCCCGGTGCTCATCAAAATGAATTGCCGAGATTTTCTCGACGGTGGACTTGCCTTGGAGGAGTCCTTGCAAGTGGGTGATTTGCTGGAGCGACACGGCATTGATGCGATCGAACTGAGCGGTGGAACCATGATCTCAGGCATGTTGGGACCCGTTCGATCAGGAGTCAAGACTGAGAAGCAAGAGGCCTATTTCCGGACGGAAGCCAAGGCGTTCAAGGAAAGAGTGCAGGTGCCCTTGATATTGGTTGGCGGCATCCGGTCTTTTCAAACGGCAGAGCAGCTTATTGAGGAGGGTTATGCCGACTATATCTCCATGAGCCGACCGTTTGTGAGGGAGCCTGACCTCGTGAAGCGCTGGGGCTCTGGAGACCGACGCAAGGCCAGGTGTATCTCGGACAGTCGCTGTCGCGACGCGGCCTTCAGTGGCGAGGGGATTTATTGCGTCGTTGAGCAAAAAAAGGGGGCTTGAAAGGGATCAAACAAGCGGACACTTCGTTTCATCGGTCCGTGTCGGGATGTACTTTATTGAGCAGCTTGCCCAAGATCTCAGTCTCCTTCTCAATTACTGGAGTTTCCTTAATCTTTGGAGAAAACCGTTGTCCTTGAGCGTAAATTGCTGGAGAGGTGGGGTACCCATCGAGGGTGAGCAGGAAGGGGTAAGTATTCCCCGCCTGCGAGCCCCGAAAGGGTCACCTCGAAAGCACGGAAGCGAAAGGACAAGGGTTTTCGCTAATCAAAAATAGAATTTGCCATATAATCGACGGGTTATGGAAATACATCCTATAAAACTCCGGAAACTCCAGTCTCAATTAAGATTGACACACACCAGTGTTTTTCCTATCATCCCTTCGCCGAAGGGCGATCTCCCATCATTGAAGATACAGGAGGCATAATCGTGTTCTATAATTTTCCAGAGAGCTTCAAGGAGATAGAGCCGGAAAAAGGATTCCTGGCCCGCGTGGTTTGCGGAGAGAACATGATGTTCTCCCATGTTACGTTAGAGCCTCACACCGTCGCATCGCTGCACACCCACCCCCAAGAACAGATGGGTATCATCCTCGAAGGGGAATTTGAGATGACTATAGGTGAGGAGACAAAGATGCTCAAGAAGGGAGATATGTACCAGGTTCCTCCCAATACCACCCATGGAGGTTTAACCCATAGTAAGCCCGCCTTGATCCTTGACGTCTTCAGTCCTCCTCGAGAGGGATATAAGTAGCAGGGGGTTCATCATGGCTGAATACGAGATCTATGCGCTCAAGTATGCCGGTCCATTCACGAGCTCAGGCGCCTTGCTCATGTGGTTTAAGGAATGGGAAACGGTCGAGAAGAGGAACTATTATATCTGGTGCCTGAAAGGACAGGGAGGACCGGTGGTTGTTGATGTAGGTGTTGCACCTGAGCTTGCCAGGGAGAGAGATCTCGGCGGATACGTAAGTCCCGCTGAAGTCCTCGCCCGGATTGGTGTGAAGGCCGATGAAGTCAGCCATGTTGTAATCACCCACATCCATTGGGACCACGCAAGCGGCGTGAGCCTCTTTCCAAATGCCACCTTCTACGTTCAGGAGAAGGAATATCGTTTCTGGTTGAAAGATCCCATCGCCTCCCGACCCCCCTTCAAGCATGTCTCCGATGAAACATGCAACGCTTACCTGGCATCCCTCGAGGGGACGGATCGCCTTGCGCTGCTCAAAGGAGATCAGGAGATTCTGCCGGGTATTGAATGCCTCCTTGCACCTGGACACACAGTAGGCCTCCAGGCTGTGGCCGTCAATACAGCAAGGGGCACGGCGATCCTCGGTTCTGACTGCGCCCACACTTTTCGCAACTACCGAGAGGATTGGCCGAGCGCCCTTATCGTGGATCTGGTGGAATGGATGAAAACCTATGACAAGCTTCGGAGTAGGGCGTCTTCAGTTG
>JABXJZ010000218.1 GCA_013375335.1 Desulfobacterales bacterium | reverse complement strand
CTCCTCATCGGGTCGAAACCCTCACACTGTTCTTTCTTGGTCCTCAAATATTGTGATATATTGCCGTAAGAACCGCCGTGTGTGTTCATTCATCTCCATGAACTCAATTCCAGATTCAAACTTTCCGTCTTCGCGTTCCCTGTGATGGGCAATATGTCCCTTGAAATGTACGAGGTCATCTTCCATGCCTATAGTCAGACGCACAATATACTGCGGATCAAGGGGAACATGTGTCTCCAGCAGGATTCCGCCCTCACTCACATTCAAGGTCCTTCCCATCCCCTGTATTATTTCATTGTTATTTTCATCGAGACAGATGTAAGCCAACAGGTTAGGCGAGTCTACCCTTTGACTTTTTCTTCTCTCATCTGTGCCCATACGCTTCACCTTATAGGACTGACATGCATTTTCAAGAAGTCCAGGAGTCCACGTACGACTTATGCGCTATATAACGGATTTTTCAGAGTATAATCGCCCAGAAAGCCCTACCCTAGACCAAGCCACCGTATACACTCACATAAAACGACTTGATCAAAACCAGGAGCCTTGGGGTCACAGCTCGATGAGCGATTTAACTCTTTCAACGCGTTGTTTAAGTGTCTCGTCCTGCATTACCCGGGACTTCGTGATGTCTACACGGTTATGGACCAGTGGGTTAAGGCGCAAGAAAGCCACTCAACGGAAAAGCAAATTCTATGCCAGAGCTACCGGCTACATCTGTGGGTCACATTTTGTCAGGAAAACCTAGGGGCTGCTCAAGGCGAAGCGGAGACTTTAACTTTGAATGCTCGTTGCACCTTTTCTACCGCATCCTCTGCACGAAGGCCCAGACTCTAGCAGCGCGAATAGCGGCGAGGGCGTTCACTGAAAAAGCCAGGATGCCCCGCCCGGGAGGACGGGGATCTTTACTTTAGTGGCCTCTTTCGAGGAGCAGATAAGAACACGGTGAGATTATGACTCACCACACATTTTGACGATGTTTTTCAACCTTCCAATGCCCTGCACTTCCACCTCCACCACATCCCCGGGTTTCATGGGCGCAATTCCCTCAGGCGTGCCTGTACTGACTATATCACCAGGACAAAGCGTCATGACCTTCGACAGATAGTGCAGGATATACTGGATGCTGAAGATACAATTCCTAGTGGTGTCATGCTGCATCACTTGGCCGTTCAGGTATGTCTTTAACTCCAGGTCGTTTGGGTTGACGTCGGTGACCACGTACGGGCCAGCGGGACCGAAGGTATCGAAGCCCTTGCCAAGGGATAGCAGGAGACGGTTCTTCTCAACAAGGGCCCTCTCGGTCACATCGTTAAAGCAGCAATATCCCAGAACGTAGCTCAGGGCCTTATCTTCCGGGATGTCCTTCATTTTGTCCTTGATCACAAGCGCCAGTTCACCTTCAAATATCACACGGTGAGCAACGGGGGGATAGATAATGGCCCCTTCATGCCCGATAAGGCAGGAAGGAGGCTTCAGGAAAAAAACCGGTTCATCTGGAAATTCTTCGTCGATTTCCTCAATGAGTCCCCTGTAGTTATGCGCAACGCAGACGATCTTTGTTGGGACTGCGGGTGGAAGTAACTTCACATCGTACAGGGGATAATGGATTCTGGTTTCCTGGTAGGTATCAAAGAGAGAACCGTCGAGCTTGATTATTTCCTCGTCTTTCACAATTCCAAAGGAAGGAGTGCCCTCGTGATCAAAACGTGCGAATTTCATGAAAGGCTCCTCGGTGATGGCACTATCTGAGCGCGAGGAGTGCCTCGAGCCTGGGATCGCGCTTCCATACCGCGAAATTATAGAAGCCCAACTGCTCACCTGTGGTCAGCTTGCCCGATGCAACAGCTACCACCTCATCGAATATTCTCTTCCCTACGCTCTCTATTGACTCCTTTCCCTCCATAATAGTGCTGGCATTCACATCCATGTCTTCACTCATTCGTGCCCAGGTCTCTGGGTTTCCAGTTACCTTTACCAGAGGGCAGATCGCGTGCCCGAAGCTACCACCTGTCCCCGTGGCGAAGACGATTATATGCACACCGGCTGCTGCCATGGAGGTCATGGCGTGGAGTTCGAGGTGTATTCCCTCCTGCAGATAGAGACCCCCTCCGGGCGGTACGCTCTCAAGGTCGTCCTCCCTGTTCCTGAGTACCCCCTTGATAGGTCGATGTCCGCTCTTATGTATGGCGCCCAGGGATTTTTCTTCGAGTGTTGTAAGTCCGCCTTGAATGTTCCCCGCACACATGAAGTCTACACTAGCACCGGGGACAGTCCAGCGCTTCTCCTCGTCGCCGATCCATCTCAGGATTTGCTGCTTGGCCGCTTCGTTTACAGCGCGCGCAGCCAGTGTCTCCTCAGCGCCTATGGCCTCTATGGGTTCAATCATCACGACGGAGCCACCTGTATCTATTAGCATATCTGACATTATGCCTATGGCAGGGTTGGCAGCAATGCCACTGGTGGTATCAGAGCCACCGCACTTCACACCAACGACCAGCCTGCTAACATCGCATGGCTTTCGCTGCTGCTTCTTGGCCCTTTCCGCCATATCCCTCACCATTCGACTCCCCCGGGCGATGGCCCTGCGCGTGCTTCCGACCCCTTGGATATTTACCACCTCCACCGGTTTTCCCGCCTTGGCGATCTCCTCTCTCAGCGGTTCGGGCTGCAGGCCTTCGCATCCCATGGCGACCAGTAATGTCCCGGCTACGTTGGGGTTTTTGGCCACCCCCACCAGTGTGGGCACTGTCTCCATAGCGATACATCCGTGATACTGGGTAACCGGTACAGCACCCTCTATTCCCCCTGCCATTTGACGCGCCGCTGGTTCGCCGCAGTCGCAAACCGCCATCACCAGCACCGTGTTGCGGACTCCAACGAGATTGTTGGGTCTCTCAAAACCTCGAAATTCCATCAGCCCTTCTCCTTTCCTGGCTATTTCAAACCCAGCATGTGTTCGGTTAAGGGGAGTCTGTCACTCCTGACATTATGTATGTGTACGTAATCTCCAACCGAGATATCCTTTGAGGCTTTGCCGATGGCGGCTCCATACTTTGTTACGACGGCACCCTCCGGTAGGTTCGTGAGTGCGATCTTGTGGCCCAAGGGCAGGGCATCCCTTGCAGTTACAAGTTGCATTACCTGCCGGTTTGATGAGATTACCTCCACCTCATCACCTGCAGCAAGGCCTACGAGGGCAGTAGCCACATTGTCTTTTTCATCCATCCTAATGGCTTTTTTCATATGCTCACCTCCTTTTCCGGGTTTAGGTGAAGGTCAATTCAACGGTGCCGAGGGAGCCAAAATCGGCGCGGATTTCATCACCCGCTTGCCCGAGGTACATTTCCGTGCAGGTGCCCGTGCTTATGAGATCACCGGCCTTCAATCCACTGCCGAGCCTGCACAACATATTCGCAAGCCAGGTCAGTGCGTTAAGGGGGTGGCCCATGATCACATTGCCTCGACCAGTACCGACCCTTTTGCCGTTGACCACCAAGGCCACCTCGTGTGTGGCAAGATCGTATGCCCTCCAGCCAGGGTACGCTTCA
>JABXJZ010000217.1 GCA_013375335.1 Desulfobacterales bacterium | reverse complement strand
CAATGTAAAATAAACGATCCGCTGGCTGATACATCCTCACCCTCTACCCAAGATCGGCAGATCTGGGATACTCCGATCATTCTCCCTTTCATTGCAGACTATCAACTTTCAACAGATCATTCCTCCTTAAAAAAACAACAAGAGAAGATCCCAGTTTCCTTGATATTTATCGCTGTTTACAATAACGTATCAAAGGCATTGGTAGAAGGAGATTTGAAATCCGTAAGCTATAGGATACATCTTGAAAACAGTTGCCTTTATCCCCGCAAGGTTTGCATCAAAACGCTTTGAGGGAAAGTCACTGGCCCTGATCGCGGGAAAACCCATGATTCAGCATGTCTACGAGCGGTCCAAGGAATGTCCTGAGCTGGATGAGATCTACGTGGCGACCGATGATCTTAGCATCTGTACATGTGTTACTGAATTCGGTGGCCGGGCAATTATGACAGACGAAAATCACCTGTCGGGGACAGACCGCATTGCTGAGGCGGCGGAAAAGATTGGCCTTCAAGATCGAGATATAGTAGTCAATATACAAGGAGATCAGCCCATTTTTCAGCCATCAATAATATCCGACCTCATAAGACCGCTTCTGGAAGACCCAAAGACTCCTATGTCCACCCTAATGTATAGGATCAAGGAGGAGCGAGAGCTAAACGATACAAATAACGTAAAGGTAGTCGTTGATAAGAAGGGGTATGCATTGTATTTTTCCCGTCTGCCTATCCCCTTCCGTCGGGATCAGCAGCCAGAGATTATTTACTATAAGCACCTCGGATTCTATGCGTATAGAAAGGAATTCTTGCTAAAATTCACAAGGCTTTCCTATGGACTGTTGGAAAGAGCTGAGAAACTTGAACAGCTGCGGGCACTGGAGCATGGTTACGAGATAAAGGTAGTAGAAACCACATTTGATTCTACTGAGGTGGACAGGCCAGAGGATATAAAGGAAGTCGAGGAGAAACTCTCCCAATTAAACAGCCCCGGGTTATGAACCCGGGGCTCCATGTTGTCCGGAGATGCCGTTACATTACCTATAGTTTCCTTTTTTCTCCTAACTCTTCTCCGTAGGAAAAATGCTCTAAGTTGTTAACGAGCACCCCAGACACCCTATTAGTCAGCAACTTCTATGCCAACCGCTATTGACTATATTTACTATGAAATTACAATAACTTATAAGATCTTTATTCATTTCGGAAATAATTTGTGTTAATTTAAACACAATTTTGACTGAAAGCAAGACACAGTTCTTAAGAGGCCAGGTCTTGACAGGGCTCGAGCAATTACTATCACGTTGACTCACCGATAAGGAAATGATAAAGGATACTCGGAGTCCATAGTATTTCGAGACTGATTTGATAAGTAGCTGAGAAATTTCGCAATTTTTTGGGTCGCTTCCGAAATAAAGAAAAAAGACAAGATAAACTGTGGATCTCTACTACTTTATGCGAGAGGCCTTGAAAGAGGCCGAAAAGGGATGGCACGGTGGGGAGGTTCCAGTAGGTGCGCTTTTGATAGGTCGGTCTAACGAAGTTTTGGCAAGGGACCACAATAGAAGCATTTCGCGCAACGATCCTACCGCTCATGCGGAAATATTGGTTATCAGGCGGGCAGCAAAGTTGCTTGAGAACTACCGACTGAATGGGATGACCATAGTTGTGACCATTGAACCGTGTGCGATGTGCATGGGAGCTATTATAAATGCCCGTTTAGACACGCTCATTTTTGGTGCATTTGATTTGAAGAGCGGAGCTGCAGGCTCAATCTACAATCTATCGAATGATGGAAGGCTGAATCACCGTCTAAGAGTAATTCCCGGCATAATGGAAAGCCAATGCCGAGAGCTCATGCAGGATTTCTTCGGAAAAAAAAGGTAGGGCTTGGAGAGGTACCGAAGTGGTCGTAACGGGGTCGACTCGAAATCGATTTGTCTCGTTAGTAGCGAGGCACGTGGGTTCGAATCCCACCCTCTCCGCCAAGAATTCGGCTTTTGAAGGGTCACGCAGCGTGACCGACTTTTTCGTTTCACTCTAAGCGGAAAAAACACTGTTTTATGCCAAGAGCTAGAAAGCACATGTATTCCGCCTCAGCGGAATGAGGGAGAGATGTCCGAGTTGGCCTAAGGAGCGCGACTGGAAATCGCGTGTACCACCAAAAGTGGTACCGGGGGTTCGAATCCCCCTCTCTCCGCCACCCATGCCTCGATTAATTCACCATGCCGCACGAAGTTCTTGCCAGAAAATGGAGACCTCAGGTATTTGAAGAGGTTAAGGGTCAGGAGCACATAACGCAGACGCTTAGGAATGCGTTGCTATCCGACCGATTAGCTCATGCCTATCTATTTAGTGGCGCACGGGGTGTAGGTAAAACATCAGTTGCTCGAATCTTTGCCAAGGCCCTCAATTGCCGAAGAGCCCAGGGAGGAAATCCTTGCAACACGTGCACTTCGTGTATCGAGATAACTAATGGCTCATTCGTCGATGTCCAGGAGATCGATGGCGCATCAAATAGGGGAATTGATGAGATACGGAATCTTCGGGAAAATATCAGATACCTGCCCTCCCAGGGCAAATATAGAATATATATCATAGATGAGGTCCATATGCTGACCCTCCCTGCATTCAATGCTCTACTAAAAACGCTGGAAGAGCCACCAGAGCATGTCAAATTTATCTTCGCTACAACAGAACCGCACAAGGTGCCTGTAACGATACTATCCCGATGTCAAAGATTCGACTTCAGAAGGATACCCATACTGAAGATAGAGGAACAGGTTAAGAGGATTGTAAGAGAAGAAGGGATAAGGGTAAGCGATTCCGGTGTTTCCATTATTGCAAGGGAGGCAGGTGGAAGTCTGCGGGATGCCGAAAGTCTTCTCGATCAGGTTGTCTCCTTTACCGGCCCGAATGTCGAGGACAGCCAGATAACCGCTGTTCTGGGAATAATAGATAGGGATCTCATCTATAAGACATCTCAAGCTATACTTGATGGTGACAGCAAATTATGCCTGGCGATAATAGACGAGGTGTACAATTATGGTTATGATATCAAGGTGTTTTACCGAGAAATAATGGGTCAGTTTCGAAATTTAATCGTTTCTCTCATCCCCCAAGAACCTTCGCACGTATTGGATTTACCTGACAACGAGCTGAGGGAGACAAAAAAGCAGGCAGAGCGTGCCGGAATGGAACGGCTGCTTCACTCCCTGAACTTCCTTATTAATAGGGAAGTAGATCTTCGCTATACAAATAACCCTAGGATTGCGCTGGAAGCGATTTTACTCAAGCTCTCGAGACTCACGGATTACCTCTCACTTGATGAGTTATTTAGGAAGATTGAAGATTTAGAGAATCGGCTCGATAAGTCTCTACTGCCGGGACACAGTAGGCATGTGGAAGCAGCTTTCAGTAAGGAGGAATATCCGGCCAAGGAGATACCTCAAGATGATGGCAAGAAATGGAGTGAGTTTTTGGGCTACCTAGCTGACAAGGATAAGCCGATTTTCAACGTACTGAGGAAATGGAAATCCTATACTATTACTGAAGACACGC
>JABXJZ010000216.1 GCA_013375335.1 Desulfobacterales bacterium | reverse complement strand
AGGTAGTAAGGGAGTTACCGTTTGACCTCGTATTTACCGGTGTCCTGGCCGACGACGATTACTGCGGAATGGTTGGCATGATGATGGCAGAGCAGCTAAAGATTAACCATGCCAATGCGGTTACTGCTATCGAAATCGAGGATGGAAAGGCCCGAACTACCTCTGAACTTGAAGGCGGCCTCAGTGAGGTTTCACTCATTGAGCTCCCCGCCCTCTTGACTATCCAAACGGGGATCAACGAGCCCCGGTATGTGTCCATCCTGGGTATTAGGAAAGCGGCCAAAAAAGAGCTAAAAGTCATGGATCTTTCCGATTTGGGCATATCCGATGAGGAGCTCTCCCCCAGGACCATTATCGAGGAGGTGTATCTTCCTCCGGAGACCGAAGGTGCGCAGATATTAACCGGAGACGCGGACAAGATCGCCTCTGATTTCCTCGAGATTCTCACAAAGAAGGGGGTGATGGAATAGATGAGCGAGGTATTCGTTGTTGTTGAACATAGACTTGGTGAGATAAGGGACATAACCTTTGAGATGCTGTGGCAGGCTGGCGAACTCGCTCAAGAGCACTCATATGGGGTTACCGCCATCCTTCTGGGCCATGATGTAAACTCCATTGCTGAAGCTATCTCAGACAGGGCTGATAAGATAATCATCTATGATGATGAGCGGCTCAAGAATTTCAATGCTGACATATATAAAGAGATCATAGCCGGATTGATTGAGGAATCAAAGCCTACCCTCACCCTCATTGGTAACACAGCATGGGGGATGGAGCTGGCCCCCTGTTTGGCCGTTAGGACTGGATTCCCCTTGGCTACCGATTGCATTGATATTGACTTTAGAGATGGCAAACTCACTGTCCAGAGGCAGATGTATAGTGGAAAGATCTATTCCAATGTCTCCTTTTCGCCATCTCCTGGATACCTCCTGACTATACGATCAGGTGTATTCTCAAAGGACAGAATCGGGGAAAGGCAAGCCCAAATAGTTCGGAAGGACTTTCCCCTGAAAGAGGAGCCCCTGAAAAAACAGTTTATCGAATTCGCGGAAGCCGCTGCCGGCGAGGTTGATATTAGCCAGGCAGACCTAATTGTCTCGGTCGGAAGGGGTATTGGGGAGGAGGAAAATATCGCGCTTGTGAAGGAATTAGCCGATGCCCTCAATGGGGTTCTCTCCTGCTCCAGGCCCATTGTCGATAAGAACTGGTTGCCCAAGTATTTGCAGGTTGGGAGCTCCGGTAAATCAGTCACCCCAAAGGTCTACATAGCAGTTGGGATAAGCGGGGCCTTCCAGCATCTGCAAGGTATCACAGGGGCAGGTACGATCATCGCTATCAACAAAGATCCGAAGGCCCCCATCTTCAGGGCGGCCGACTACGGCATTGTTGATGACCTATTCAAGATCGTACCCTTCTTAAAGGAAAAGGTGCTCGAAACAAGCCAAGGATAAGCAACAGCAGGGCATCTAGAGAGCAGCGAGGAAACCCGCCATTGGGATATCACGTGGAGATCGTCAATAATGCCCTTGAAGAGGGGAGAAGGAGACTTTCAGAGTACGAATCCAAGCGTGTCCTGGCCTCCTACCAGATCCCTGTTACCCGCGAAGTACTCGTTGAAAGCAGCAGTGATGTGATCCCCGCAGCCCATGAGATCCGTTATCCCGTGGTGATGAAGGGATGTTCGCCGGAGATAATGCATAAGACTGAACGGGGACTCATCCGGACGGATATCAGAAATGATAGGGAGGCACTGGATGCCTTCAATGAAATCATGGCCCGCATGGATGGGATTAAGGGGGCTGTCCTTGTGCAGGAGATGGTTAAGGGAAAGAGGGAATTAGCTATAGGGTTGACCAGGGACCCTCAGTTTGGACCATGCGTCATGTTCGGCCTGGGGGGTATATTCACCGAGGTCCTTGAGGATGTATCCTTTCGCCTTGCACCTTTGGAGAGGAGGGATGCCCTTGAGATGATGAATGAGATCAAGGCCCATAAGATGCTCGGCGCTATCAGGGGTATGAAGCCTGTTGACAGGGACATGTTATCAGACATGCTCATCGGTATTGGACGGATCGGCATCACAAACGAGAGGATCAAGGAGATAGATATTAACCCCGTTATCGTAGCTGGGGGCCGTCCGATAGCAGTAGATGCCCTCGTGGTGCTGCAACCCGAGCCATCTCCGTAACCAATTCATAGAGAAGGCGAAGCCGATAGATTTCTGTCTGTTAATGCTATAGCCTGCCGATGGCACGGCAAAGCGAAATAGTACCCTGCATACGATCCATCTGAGATATGCGGGAAAATCAGATGCCTCATGGGAAAACGCCTCACATTAATCGCAAGACAGTTCCAGCAAGAACTCAGGGTATATCGGCTCGTCCTGAAAGATAAACGAACGCCATGGTTGGCCAAAGTTCTCCTCGGTGCCGCCATAGCCTATACGCTCATGCCAATTGATATCATTCCGGATTTCATCCCGATACTCGGCCATCTTGACGATCTCGTTATTGTACCTGTTCTAGTGGTTATCGGGCTAAAGCTTATCCCCAAAGAAGTGGTTGACGATGCCAGAAACGCAGTGAAACTCATACGAAAAGGCGTCCACCATGGAAACTCTGACTACCTCAGACACATTTTGAATAAGACCAATCAGGATATGTGTTGAGCGACGAGGCTTTTGTCCTTCTAACCCCGTCACGGGGACGAGAGAAAGGGGGTGATAGGGAGCGGATTGAGCACCTATTCTGATTCTGTTGTGCTTTTTTGCAGTATCTCAAGGAAAGGAGGGAAAAGTGCATACTATAGACTGGATCATTGTGGTAGCCACCATCATTGCGGTGATAGGGGCTGGTCTTCCTTACCGGAAATATATTAAGTCGGTCAAGGACTATCTGCTTGCAGGTCGGACTCAACGCTGGCCGATCATTGCTGCCAATTGCCAGGCAACGCAGTCTGATATTGCCGATTATATGGGATGTGCCGGATATGCTTACCAGCACGGCGGCCTGGGCCTTGCCAATTATACCGTTAACTTACAGGCCGGTTGGCTGCTGGGGGCACATACCATCATTCCCCAGATGTATCGGGCAGGGGTCTGGACTCCGGCGGAATATCTGGAGCTCCGCTTCAATTACCCCGCAAGGCTGTGGGGGGCTCTGCTCATCGTCCTCCAGCGTGTTTACGTGATAGGCGCGATTCTCAATCTGATGGGCATTATGCTGGAGGTGGTTACGGGAACGAGCTTCTTCACTGGCATTATCATCGGGGCATCCCTGGCCATTGCATATACGATTGTAGGGGGCATCTCCGCGGCCATGATCACGGGTACCGCCCAGATGGTCCTGATGACGATTACCTCGTGGATACTTTTTATTGCAGGCCTGATCCATGTGGGAGGATGGCACAAACTCTTGGAGCTCACCGGTCCTGGAATGATTAAGCATGCGATTAGCGGAGAGATTATCCCAGTGGGTTGGTGGGAGTTCCACGCCATCCCCTCTGCACCCTACTTGCTCACAGGGCTGGCCTTCGTGGGGATGCTGGTGGCCACTATCTCATAC
>JABXJZ010000530.1 GCA_013375335.1 Desulfobacterales bacterium | reverse complement strand
CCGTGTAGCTGTTATCGGGGGTGGCCCTGTTGCCGTAGATGTTTCCCGCACCGTTCTTCGCCTTGGAGCCGATGAAGTAAACGCCTACGAAATGCTGCCACGGGAACAAATGCCTGTCACTGATGCCGAGTACGACGAGGCCATGGCTGAAGGCATGCAAGTTAATTTCTTGGTGAGCCCCACACGGATAGTAAGCGACAACTGGAAGGTAGTTGGCTTATATTGTGTTCATAGGCGGCTGGGTGAGCCTGATGCCAGTGGACGCCGTCGCCCTATTCCTATTCCAGGCTCCGAGTTCTTTGTTGAGGTAGACACTGTCATTGCTGCCGTAGGTCAAGCCCCAGATCTATCGTTTCTACCACCAGACAGTGCCCTGGAACGTACCAGATTGGAAAGGCTGGTCGTCGATGAAAATAGATTAGCTACCAATCTCCCTGGCGTCTTTGCCGGAGGGGATTTTGTTGCCGGACCAGGTAAGGTCATAGAGGGTATTGCTGCTGGTAGGAGAGCGGCTATTGCCATAGATAAATACCTCAGAGGTGATACTTCGCGAGTTGAAATATATGACCTGAAGCCCAGCTTTATTGAGGAAGAAATAAGCAAGGAAGAAGAGGAGACTTGGGAGCCTCAATTGAGACCAGAAATGTCCCGACTTCCTTTCCAGGAAAGGAAACGCAGCTTTAAGGAGACAGAATTAGGTTTCTCGGAGGAGAAAGCCAAGCAAGAATCTAAGCGATGCTTAAGGTGTGACTTGGAAAGATAGGGGGTCAAGTATGAAATCCATTGCTAAACAGAAGCGCTTTGATGAAATAAAGCAACAATTAGAGAATTTC
>JABXJZ010000215.1 GCA_013375335.1 Desulfobacterales bacterium | reverse complement strand
AACTTCTATTGCCCCATGGTCCAGGGAAATCAGTATATGCTCAAGACGGCACTGGGGCTCAAGGAAAGCGAGATCTTAAATCCCACCGTGCACCTCAAATACAGCCCTGATCTCCTAAGCGTAGAATTGCATGAGCAGATGGGTACGCAATTGAGGGTAAGCGCTGGTCAAATCAGGGAGGCCATCGATTGTGCATTTGGGAGGCAGGGGGACTTTGAAAAGGAGCTCTACGCCCGTGGTGCTGAGGTCATAGCCTCCCTGGGAGATAAGCAACCCTTGATCCTCGTTACCGGCAGACCCTATAACCTCTTTGATGAGAGGCTGAACCTGAGACTTGGGCAGAACCTGACAAAGATAGGCATGACAGCCCTTCCCATGGACTTTATCGATATCAGGGATATCGACCTCTCTGACTTTCCAAACATGTATTGGGCCTACGGCGACCAGGTGTTAAAGGCTGCCAAGCTCATAAAGCTCACGCCGAACTTCTTTGGCCTGCACCTGACCAACTTCAGCTGTGGCCCGGATTCCTTTAACGAGCACTTCTACAAATACATTATGGGGGCCAAGCCCTATCTCATCCTGGAACTGGACGAACACACCGCCGTGGCTGGTGTTATGACGAGGCTCGAGGCGTTCAAAAACGTCATACAATCAGTTCAAAAGATGGAGTCCGTGGAACCTCACACCACACAAGCCACTGCAAGGGGGTGGTAAGAAATGGAAAAGGTCACTGAGCTGGACACCTTCAGGGTCATAGCGGAGCGGGTTGGACGATTCAACGTTGAGGGAAAGCGATTCTTGATACCGGAGATGAACCGATTTAGCAGTCATCTCTTGGCAGGGGTCTTTCAGAGCTTCGGAGTCAATGCATCTGTCATGGAGACCTATGAAGGTCTCGATCTTGGAAAGAAGTTCACCTCCGGTAAGGAGTGTTTCCCGTGCGTGGTCACCCTAGGGGATATCCTGTATTTTATGGAAAAGGAGAAAGAGAGGCTTGGAGACCAATTTGATCCTGAGAACTACATCTATTTCATGCCCGAGGCCAATGGTCCCTGCAGGTTTGGTATGTATAACAAGTATCACCGAATAATCCTCGATTCTATGCCTGGTCTGGACAGGGTGAAGATCGCCGCCCTCAATTCAGATGATGCCTATTCCCTCGATGGGCTTATCCCGAGGGAAAAAATGCGGGACTTCAGGAAGGCGGGTTATCTCTGCATTGTGGTGGGCGATATACTCGACCGCTTGCTCTGGAGGATTAGGCCATATGAGAAAACCGAGGGAATGGGCGATGCATTTATAGATGAGGCTGTAGCGCGGATGAGCGAATCCTTTGCCCACCATGCATCCCAAAAAGGCCTCTCCCCTATTCTCGGGGGCTTAATCGAAGTCGTGAAGGAGGGCAAGGGGATTATCGACCCCCGGATTCCCAAAAAGCCCCTCATCGGTGTGGTTGGTGAAATCTACGTGAGGACACACGTCAAATCCAACCAGGATACCATTAGGACGCTCGAAAGATATGGCGCCGAGGCAGTTAATGCCTCCATCGGCGAATGGATAAACTACACTACCTATGAACAGGTAAGGCTCGCCAGGATCGCCCTGAGGTTAAACCTGAAGGGACTTCGGCTCAAGGGGCTGAGGAAATATCTCCTCCAGTATCTGAAATACAGTCTCACCCTCTTCTACCAATATATGCAACAGAGGAAGGTATATCACATGGTACGGAAACATATTGATATTGAGGAGGATCACAAGATAGGCCACCTGGAAAAGGTGCTAAGGAGGGACAATATTTTCTCCTTTGAGGTAGGGACCGAGGCCTGCCTCAGTATCTCATCAGCCCTGGAGCTTGCCCACCGGGGATACAATGGAATCGTAAACATATTTCCCTTTACCTGCATGCCAAGCAATCTCACCGCTTCCATTGCCAAGCCCCTAATGGCCAAGCTCAATATCCCCTACATCGATATCTCATGTGATGGCTCATTTCAACCAGGCAGGGAGGCAGCCCTACGGACATTCATGTACCAGGCCTATCAACACTTTAAGACGCACGGTGGACCTTAGATGTCACTTAAGATGCTCATAAACGCAGTAGACCCGGAAGAATACCGGGTTGCCATACTGAAGAATGGTGACCTGGATGAGTTCTACATCGCCACCTCCACAAAACAAGAGACAAAGGGGAATATCTACAAAGGTATGGTGGCCAGGATCGAGCCCAGTCTGCAGGCCTGCTTTGTAGACTACGGGGTAGGGAAAAATGGGTTCCTACCAATGGTGGAAATACATCCCGAATACCATGAATCCCAAGGTGTCGTTCCTGAGCTGAAGGAGCCACCCCCAATAGAGAAAGCACTCAAGAGGGGAAATGAAGTCCTGGTTCAGGTAACCAAGGAGATAGAGAGAAAGAAAGGCGCCTTTTTAACTACCTATCTATCACTGGCAGGCCGTTATCTTGTCTTAACCCCGGGCAGAACGAGCGGTGGAGTGTCCCTTAAGATAGAGGATGAGGAGGAGAGGCAGAGGCTGAAATCCGTGATGAATCAGCTAAAGCTCCCAGAAGGCGTAGGCTACATCGTAAGGACTGCAGCCTCTGGGCAGAAAAAGCGGACAGTAGCCCGGGAGCTGAACTATCTCCTGAGGATGTGGCAGGACATCAAGAAAAAGGCCGAAGCGCAGCCATCCCCTTCCATTATCTTCAAAGAGCAGGATCTTGGCCTGCGGGCCGTGAGGGATTATTTCACAGCCGAGGTAGATGAGGTCCTGGTTGATGACAGGGAGACCTGGTCGGAGATCAAGGACTTCATGAAGATCATCTCCCCCAGGCATCAAAGCAGGGTAAAGCTCTACAGGGAGAAGAGCCCGATATTCTCCGAATATGGAATTGAAAAACAGATCGAACAGATATATAGTAATACGGTGGCGCTGAAAAGCGGAGGTTCCATTGTTATTGACTCCACCGAGGCCCTGATTGCAATTGATGTAAATAGCGGGAGATCTATACGCGCCAGGGACTTGGAGGCTACATCCTTTAAGACCAATCTTGAGGCAGCCAGGGAGATAGCCAAGCAGCTAAGGCTCAGGGATATAGGTGGCCTGGTAGTAATAGACTTCATCGACATGAAGGACCCCAAGCACGAACGGGAATTGGTAAAACAGCTAAGGGAGGAAGTCAAGAGGGACAGGGCAAAGATGAATTTCTCCCCCATATCCAGATTTGGATTGATGGAGCTTTCAAGACAGAGACTAAGGCCATCAATAGAATCAAAGAGCTACCAGATCTGCCAATCCTGTCAGGGAAGGGGAATAGTTAGGTCCGTTGAGGCTACATCAGTTTCCTTCCTGCGCCAGATATGGCTGAGTGCATCAAAGGGAAATATAGAAAGGGTTACCGGGGTCCTGCCAAGCACAGTGGCCGACTATCTCCTGAACAAAAAGAGGGCGGAATTAGCTGACCTTGAGAGCCGCTACGGGGTCAGCGTAGAGATTCAAGGAAATCCCGACCTTCCGCCATGGGGAGGCAATCTCGAGTTTATCGAGAGAGGCGAGGTAAAGGAGG
>JABXJZ010000030.1 GCA_013375335.1 Desulfobacterales bacterium | reverse complement strand
CTCGGATCTGCTAAATGACCCTCCTGCTTTTTTCTTTTGAATAAGCCTGATTGGGAGCCCAGAAATAAACTGATAAAATGCCAAAGTGAAAATATACCGATAAAAGCATATATTAGACTTTGTCAAGTTGTAGGAACAGCAGGTTGAAATTGGATTCAGCCATACCGGTATAGGTATTTTTCTATACCAGTGATAGGGAATAAGCACAAAGTAAAACCACCCCCATTCAGAAATGGGTGTAGTTTTAGTGTTTTTGAGTGCATTACCTGATTGAAACTATC
The DNA here is from genome assembly GCA_013375335.1 of Desulfobacterales bacterium. Classification (GTDB taxonomy): domain Bacteria; phylum Desulfobacterota; class DSM-4660; order Desulfatiglandales; family B25-G16; genus JABXJZ01. The sequence goes on along the minus strand of JABXJZ010000030.1, from coordinate 10,092 downwards.
TCTTAAATGCATTCTAAAAAACACCTGCTTAGCTCTTGATATCGATTTCAAACATCTTTACTTGACAGAGATTTTTGGTTCAACCTTATGGCAAATAAACGGGAACAAAAGGTACCGGAGATTGTTAAGATGACAGGGTTATAGCAGCTAAAAAGAAAGAGGATGTATCTTTATTAAGGACCTTAAAAGGATGACAAGTCTATGGCCTACTCCATCGCCCTCTATATCTGTTTAGCAATCTTTATTGTCGGTTTACTCTATAAGGCATGCACCTGGTTCTCTTTAAAAACTAGTGTAGATTCGAAGACTATCCCTACAGCAAGAAGATTTTCATCAGCAATGAAAGGGACAATCCTGACACTATTCAGCGTGAAGATCCTGACCCTGATCGAGGTATTTTTTCTTGACATAATCTTACAGAGAAAGGTGTTCAAGGAAGATCCCTTTAGGTGGTTGACCCATATCCTCATATATGGGGCATTTATGCTTCTGCTTCTCATGCATGCCCTGGACAAATTCATTACCTCGGCCATATTCGCTGATTATTCGGCCTACATCAATCCCTTCATGTTTCTGCGGGACCTATTCGGGGCATTGGTTATCATTGGTATCTGTATGGCAATCTACCGAAGATCTATCCTTAAGGCTCCACGGGTTGCGACCAGTCCCATGGATATCTATGCCATCATACTCATAGCCATTATCATGGTCTCAGGCATCCTCCTGGAGGGTATCAAGATAGGGTCATACTCCGTCTACAAACAGATGGTCATCGAATATGCTGGCATTGAAGAAACAGAGGAGGAATTCAAGGCCCTTACGGCCTTCTGGGTAAAGGAGTTTGGCACCGTGGCCCCTGATCTCAAGGAGCCTTTTGACACCGAGCTCATTGAAGAAGGCAGAGAGATCCATGAGATGAGCTGCGCAGATTGCCATTCCAGGCCCCAGTGGGGGTTTATGGGTTATTCAGCGGCTGAGGCATCGAAAGGGATTGCTTTGTCCTTAGATAGGGCAGGGGTACCGACACTTCTCTGGTATCTCCACTTCCTGGCATGTTTCATTGGCCTTGCATATCTCCCCTTTTCTAAATTCTTTCATATCATCAGCAGCCCCCTGAGCCTGCTTGCAAACAGTGTCATGGATAGACGTACCTCAGGGCCAGCAAATATAGCAACCAGACAGGCCCTTGAACTGGATGCATGTATGCACTGTGGACAATGTACATCTCGCTGCTCAGTAGGGATAGTCTTTGAGCAGATACCAAATGTAAACATACTCCCCTCTGAAAAGATAAAATCATTAAAGAGGCTTGTGTGTGGAAAGGAAATGGGTGAAAAAGAAATTAGGATCATCTTCGATGGAATATATCTGTGTACCAATTGTCATCGGTGCACCGATGTCTGTCCTGCCGGTATAAACCTGGAGGACTTGTGGTTTACCATGAGAGAGAATATGTTTCAAAAGGATTACCCGGAGTTTCTTGTCCTATCACCCTTATCCTTTTACCGGGGTTTAATGAGACAGGATGTTGCTGAACGTGATTACAGGCAACCCTTGGTGAGGACACGAGAGGCTATGGCTTCCAGCTATGAATTACTCAAGGTGAAGGATAAGCCCCTATATCTTACCGCAACCGAAAGAGAACTGAGTAGCAGGTTAACCCAATCTGGTCAGGCAAGCACATTCTCGGCCTGCTTTGGCTGTCAGACCTGTACCAATGTATGTCCGGTAGTAGCCAACTACGAAAACCCGCAGGATATCTTAGGGCTTCTGCCCCATCAGATTATGTACGCCGCTGGGCTGGGGATCAGGGACCTGGCCTTGGGCTCAAATATGCTCTGGGACTGTGTTACCTGCTATCAATGCCAGGAGCAATGTCCTCAGGGGGTAAAAGTTACCGAGGTGCTCTATGAGCTGAAGAATCTAGCGATACAGAATGTAATGGAAATGAATAAATGAGTTTGTTGTGTTCATTGTGTTTATTAGGTTTGAACCAGTAACGCGTACCAGTTAGGAAGACCGTTATGAAATTTGCATTCTTCTTAGGGTGTACCATTCCTGCCAGGCTGAAGCAGTATGAATCCTCTTCAAGGGCGGTATTGGGGAAGCTGGGCATAGAGCTGGTGGATATAAAGGAGTTTAACTGTTGCGGGTATCCCTTACGAAACACTGACTTTAAGGGGGCTGTTCTGTCTGCTGCCAGAAACCTGGCCCTTGCCGAAAAGGAAAATCTCAATATACTAGTCCTGTGCAAGTGTGGCTTTGGAATGCTCAAGCATGCAGACCACCTCATCAAGCAAGATCCCTCTCTGAGAAAAGACATCAACACTACCCTCAAAAAAGAAGGCCTAACATGTGATGGAGGTGGTGAAATCAAACATCTCCTCTCTGTCCTCTACCATGACGTGGGTGTCGATACTATCAAGGAGAAGATCACGAGGACCTATAAGGAACTTAAGATCGCGACCCACTATGGGTGCCATGCCCTCAGGCCCAGTGAGGTCGTACAATTTGATGATCCCGTCAACCCCACTCTCTTTGATAACCTGGTGGAGGCAACAGGAGCTCAAAGCATCGACTGGCAGGCACGGCTTGACTGTTGTGGTGCCCCTCTGCTTGGGGCAAATGATGATCTATCGATGGATCTAACAGAGAAGAAGCTTACCAGTGCACAACAATCAGGGGCTGATTTTCTTTGTGTTGGATGCCCATACTGTCATATCCAGTTCGATACCGTCCAGAGGATGATTAGCAGTGAGCGGGGTGGGAATCATGCTCTCCCCTCTATCCTCTATCCACAGCTTCTTGGATTGAGCCTGGGTATTGACAGCGAGACGTTAGGATTAGGAATGAACCGGATAGATATAACATCTGTGGATAAGTTTTTGTCGACATAGATTACCTTAAGCTATGAAAGACAGGAAAAGAGATGGCAAAGGATAAGATTGGATCAGTGATGGTGGTAGGTGGTGGTATCGCTGGGATGCAGACCGCCCTGGATCTGGCCGGCTCTGGCTACTATGTCTATCTTGTTGAGAGCTCCTCATCCATAGGCGGTGTTATGTCCCAGCTGGATAAGACCTTCCCCACCAATGACTGTGCCATGTGAATTATCTCGCCCAAACTGGTCGAGGTCGGCCGGCACATCAATATTGAGTTGCTTACCCTCTCAGAGGTGGAGAGCTTAAAGGGAGATGAGGGAAACTTCGAGGTTAAACTTATCCAATACCCCCGGTATGTTGATCTAGATAAGTGTATTGCCTGTGGATTATGTGCTGAAAAATGCCCCAGAAAGGTTGCCGATGAATACAACCGAGGACTTGATAAGAGAAAGGCAATATACGTGCAATATCCACAGGCGGTCCCCCTTAAATATGCCATTGATGCCCAAGATTGTATCTATTTTCAGAAAGGTAGATGCAAGGCCTGTGAAAAGTTCTGTCCAAGTGGGGCGATCAACTTCGAGGAAAACGAAAAAGAGCTAACCCTTCATGTGGGTTCAATCATTCTTTGCCCCGGATTTGAGACATTTGATCCAGCTATGCACGATACCCATGGATATAATAGATCACCTAACATTGTGACCAGTCTCGAATTCGAGAGAATACTCTCTGCCTCTGGCCCTTACCGGGGGCACCTGATCAGGCCTTCTGATAAAAAAGAGCCTGAGAAGATTGCATGGCTTCAATGTATAGGCTCAAGGGATGTGCATACTAGTGCCCATCCTTACTGTTCGGCAGTGTGCTGCACCCATGCCATAAAAGAGGCCATGGTGGCCAAGGATCATAAGAAGGGAGCCCTTGATGCGGCCATATTCTATATTGATGTCAGGACCTCAGGTAAAGATTTTGAAAGATATTATAACCGGGCCAAGGATAAGGAAGGGGTGCGTTTCATCAAATCAAAGATCACGAACATAGCCGAGATCGATGGTTCTGGAGATCTTCTCATACGGTATACGGACGAAGGGGGAAGAAGGGCTGAGGAAGAATTTGATATGGTAGTCCTGTCTGTGGGTTTCTCTGTGCCAACGAAATTGGGAGACCTTGCCAGAAGAATAGGTATTGATCTCGACTCCTATAATTTTCTGGAAACCAGCAGCTTTTATCCTGTTCAGAGCTCAAAGGGTGGCATCTTTGTCTCCGGCTGTTTTCACTCCCCCAAGGATATTCCTTCATCTGTCACCGATGCCAGTGCCGCTGCTGCAAGAGCAGGTGCCCTTCTATCAGAGGCCCGATTTACCCTCTCAAGGAAAAAGGAGCTCCCCCCGGAGATACCAGAAATAGAGATAAAGGGTGAGCGACCACGGATCGGGGTCTTTGTCTGCCAGTGTGGTATCAATATAGCAGGTGTGGTGGATGTTCCATCGGTTGCCAACTACGCAAAGAGCCTGCCCTTTGTTGAGTATGTGGATGAGAACCTCTTTAGCTGCTCCCAGGACACCCAGGAGACTATCACCAAGGTGGTACAGGAGCATAACTTAAACCGGGTCGTTGTTGCATCCTGCACACCCCAGACGCACGAGGCCCTGTTTCAGGAAACAGTAAGAAATGCAGGGATCAACAGATACCTCTTCGAGATGGCAAATATTAGGAATCAGTGCTCCTGGGTCCACGCTGACTCTCCTCAGGAGGCAACGGAAAAGGCAAAGGATTTGGTCAGGATGGCTGCTACCAAGGTGGCCTTACTTGAGCCATTATCCGAGGCTGAGCTGGAGATTTCTCAGGCTGCCCTGGTGATCGGTGGTGGGGTCGCTGGGATGGCTGCGGCCCTGAACCTTGCAGAGCAGGGCTACCACACCTACCTCATTGAGAGAAGTGACCGGTTGGGGGGAAATGCGTTGAATCTCTATAAAACCTGGAAGGGAGAGGATATCCAGGAAAATACCCGTGTCCTCATTGCTTCTATTCAATCAGATAAGCGCATTACGACCCACCTGAAGGCAGAGATCAAGGAGGTAGAGGGCTTTGTGGGAAACTTTACCACCACTATCGAAATTGATGGAAAGGCAGAGGAGCACCTCACCCACGGGGTCACAATTATTGCGACCGGTGCACAGGAACTCAAGCCTGATGAGTATCTCTATGGGAAAGATCCCCGGGTCGTGACCGCCTTGGAGCTAGATAAACTGTTTATAGAAAAAGACAAACGGTTAAAGGATGTGGGTACCTGTGTGTTTATCCAGTGTGTTGGCTCCCGGATACCAGAGAGACCCTACTGTTCAAGGGTATGCTGTACCCACTCAGTTGCAAGCGCCCTCACATTAAAACAGATGAACCCAGATATGCGAGTCTTTATCCTCTACCGGGATATGAGGACATATGGGCTGAGGGAGAATCTTTACAGAAAGGCACGGGAAAAGGGGGTAGTCTTTATTAGGTTCGATAACGAAAAGGAATTAAGGGTGGAGAAGATCAGCGGAGGGCTCGACGTTAGCTTTACCGATTATACCCTAAAGCAAGAAATACAGGTCAGGCCTGATCTACTGATTCTTGCATCTGCCATAGTACGTAGTGATGAGGATCCCTTAGCCCGGCTCTTCAAGATACCCTTAAATGAGGATGGTTTCTTTGTTGAGGCCCATGTAAAACTCAGGCCCGTTGATTTCGCAACAGATGGTGTGTTTTTATGCGGTCTTGCCCATTCCCCAAAGTCCATTGACGAGTCAATTGCCCAGGCCCAGGCAGCCGCATCAAGGGCCGTGACCTTGCTTGCACAGGGGACCATTCATAGTAGCGGAGTGGTGGCTCTGGTAAATACAGATTACTGCAGCAGCTGCGGTGTCTGTGTAGCCATCTGTCCATATAAGGCCCCTGGATTCGATGAAAAAACAGGAAAGGCAGAGATCAACCCGGTGCTTTGCAAGGGTTGCGGTCTGTGTGTGGCCTCTTGCAGATCAGGTGCCATACATCTCAACGGGTTTGATGAGGGTCAGATTATGGCTATGATTGGTTGACTAGTTCAGTTGTTGAGTTGTTCAGTAGCAAAAACCAAATCACTCAACCATTTTATTCATTTAAACAACGGACAACGGGCCACTGACATATTTATTATTCTAACAATTCTCTTATAAATAGATTTCATAGGGTCTTACCCCAACAAACTCAAATAGCGGAATAACATGAACGATTGGGAACCAAAGATTACAGCCTTTCTTTGTAGCTGGTGTAGCTATGCCGCTGCTGATTTGGCCGGAATCAATAGGATCCAGTATCCCCCAAACATAAGGCCCATCAGGGTGCCATGCTCTGCAAGGGTCAGTCCAAAGTTTATTCTATCGGCCCTTATGCATGGCTCTGATGGTGTATGGGTTTCGGGGTGACACCCGGGAGAGTGCCATTACCTGGAAGGTAATTACTACGCCAGACGGAAATTCGCTCTGTTAAACAATCTATTAGAACATATAGGGATAAAACCAGAAAGGTTGCTTTTCTCGTGGATATCATCGTCAGAGGCTGGAAAGTTTGCAGAGGTAGCAAAAGAGGTAGTTGAAACGGTAAGGGAAGTAGGCCCAATAAGGAAGCTTGTTAAGGGAAGGGCTAGGGTGGTCTGATGGTGGGGTATATAGATAGGATAGGAGCGATAGCCAAAAGGATCTTAGAGGAAGAGACGGTAGATCTGCTTATCGGTTTTAAAAAGGGGACACTCCCCATGACAACAGAGCCGGTCTTGATAAGGGATGCAGCGGAAACAGACCAATTATACTGGGATAGTTTCTGCTTTATCAACCTTGCCAATTATCTCCCTAAAAGAGAAGAGAAAATAGGGATAATCGCCAAAGGTTGCGACTTAAGGAACATTGCAGTACACATCGTGGAAAATCAGATAAAAAGAGAACAGCTTTACATAATTGGGGTTCCGTGTAAGGGGATGGTTGATAGAAGAAAGATACTCTCCTTTTTGTGTGGTAAAGAGGTGAGAGAGGTCACTGAATCGGATCGGGAAATCATAGTCAGAGGAGAGGGTTTTGAGCATACCCTGAAAAAGGGCGATTACTTGCAAGATAACTGCATTCGGTGTATGCACCGGAACCCGGTAATCTATGACGCCTTGGCAGGGGATTTGGTAGAAGAAAGAAAGGACCCTGACCCTTATGATGATGTAAGAGATATAGAGGCGATGGGGTCGGAGGAAAAGTGGCAATTCTTTTCAAATCTCATCAGGGACTGTACCCGCTGCTATGCCTGCCGGAATGCCTGTCCCCTCTGTTACTGTCCTACCTGTTTTGTAGATGAATCAGACCCGCAATGGGTAGGAAAGAGTATTGACCCCACTGATACCATGACGTTTCATATCCTGAGGGCATACCACTGTGCAGGTCGCTGCACAGACTGTGGTGCATGCGAGCAGGCCTGTCCGGTGGATATAAAAGTCAGGTCCTTTACCAGAAAGTTGAATAAGGATGCCCTTGATCTTTATGGCCATGAGGCTGGATTGAGTGCAGAAGAAAGGCCGCCCCTTGATACCTACAGACCGGACGATTATGAGGCGTTTATCAGGTAAGATCACCGATGGGTGATAAGATACTTAAAAAAGCGGAACTTCAGGATGTCTTAAGGGCCTTGAAAAGGACCTATGAGGTCTTTGTGCCCGTAAAGGAAAATGATTTTTATAGCTTTAAGCCCTTGATGGACGAAGAAAAGGTAGACCTCAGCTTCACCAATACCCGTCTTTCACCAAAACCCTTAGTCCTTCCTCAATCAGAGAGGATGTTTGAATTCACCCTTGATGAGAAGAGCGAAGATGCACATATTGTAAAAGAGTCTCCAAAGGATTACCCACCGAGAATAATAGCAGGTGTTAGGCCATGTGATGCCAAGGCCTTGAGACTGTTGCAAGTAAACTTTGACAACCCGGAGTTTAAAGATCCATGGTGGGTCAAGCGCCGTGAGTCAATGACCCTCATAGGCCTCGGTTGTAGTCAACCCTGCAGTGCCTGTTTTTGCACCTCTGTTGGCTGTGGACCTTTCAATGAGGAGGGTCTGGATATTCTCCTTTTTGATCTCGGGGAATGCCTTCTAGCAAGGACCCTTACAGAGAAAGGTGAAAGACTCTTACAGTTGGGAGGAATGGATACGGATGCAGACAGTGGGTTGAAGAAGTCGGCGGATGAGGTGAAGACAAAAGCTGAGAAGAAGATAAGCAGTCATGTACCCACAGATAAACTAAGGGAAAAGAATGTTAATGACCTTTTTGATGCCCCCTTCTGGGATGATGTTGCCTTTGCCTGCATAAATTGTGGTACGTGTACCTTTTTGTGCCCCACCTGCTGGTGTTTTGATATACAAGATGAGGTGATAAGAGGAGAGGGGGATAGGATCAGAAACTGGGACAGCTGCATGTTTCCACTTTTTACCCTCCATGCCTCCGGGCATAACCCGAGGGCTCAAAAGGTGCAGAGGATCAGGCAGCGATTCATGCATAAACTAAAATACTACGTGGACAAATACAGTAATGGTGTTGCCTGTGTTGGATGTGGAAGGTGTGTTAAACATTGTCCTGTGAATATTGATATACGAGAGGTCTTTAACCTTATGAATGAGTTATGAATAGCAAGAAGTATGGAGTAAGCAGAAAAACAGTGTATAGTCCCTAATGCATACTGCCTACCTTAAATAATAAGGAGGCTCAGTTGACAGATAATCCGTATCTCCCTTTTCCGGTGAGGATTCAACAGATCATTACAGAAACCGAGGATAAGAATCTAAAGACCTTTAAGTTATCTTTCCTCAATAGGGAGGACGAGGAAAGATTTGTTTTTATGCCGGGACAATTCTGTGAGATCTCTGTTGCGGGGAAGGGTGAAATACCAATCGGTCTAGCTTCGTCCCCAACGGAGAAGGGATTCCTCCTGTTCACTGTTAATAAGACCGGGGTGGTAACCAGATACCTTCACAATATGAAAGAAGGGGATATCATCGGTGTTAGGGGACCATTAGGTAACTGGTATCCCTGGGAAAAAATGGGGGGAAAGAATGTGGTAGTAATCGGTGGAGGATTCGCATTTACTACCTTGAGATCGGGTATTGTCTACATGCTCCATCCAGAAAATAGGAATAGATTTAAGGATATTACCGTTGTATATGGGGCACGATCTCCTGGTCTGCTTCTCTACAGGCAAGAACTTGCTGAATGGGAAAAGAGAGATGATATAAAGATGCATATCACTGTAGATGCCACCGATGATCCATCCTGGCCATATAATGTCGGCTTTGTCCCCACCGTTACGGAGCAGAAAATCACAACAAGTAAGGATTCCTATGCTTTGGTCTGTGGCCCCCCTATTATGATCAAATTCACACAGCCAGTACTTGAGAAGGTGGGATTTAAACCCGGGCAGATAATCATGTCTTTAGAGATGAGAATGAAATGCGGAATAGGGATCTGCGGCAGGTGTAACATTGGCGATCAATATGCTTGCAAGGATGGCCCTGTCTTTTCCTTAGCCCAGCTTAATGAGTTGCCACAGGAGTACTGATATTTAGGAGACCTTTACATAACCTGCCATTTTTTGCCCTATAGAACAAGCATTTACCGCCACTGAATGGGGCTCGCCTTATTGAATATATCTTTTTTCTTCTCTCCGCATGTCTCTATTCCACGGGGTGAAGGTATGGGTATCTTTTTCAGGCAATTCACCCTGTTGAATATAGCAGGCCAATTGCACAGGAGATCAAAGAAAATTATTCAACAGGGCAGGCTGGGAAAAAGGTTCTGCGCTTTCCCTACCGACGTCCGCATTCCGAAGGCCGACGGACTTCCGAAGCAGGCAGGCGACTGCCTCTACCCCATATATCTGCTTTTCATGCAAATTCTTTTTTAATAATACTATTGAAGTTAAGAAGAAAGAATAGTGTTTTACCCTAGTAGAGGAGGGGAATAAACCCAAAGTAAACCACCCCCATTCGTAAATGGGGGTGGTTTTTTGTTTTTTGAGTAAAGTACCTGATTGAACCTACCCCTTTAAGTCAATAAATTAAATAGCGGATAACCTCAATAGTAGACTAAACAAGGAGTGGCAAAATGAAATTTCGTCATCTTTACCTGAGTGGGATATGTGGCCTATTACTCACCGTCCTTGTTCTCATGCCA
>JABXJZ010000529.1 GCA_013375335.1 Desulfobacterales bacterium | reverse complement strand
TTTCCCCACCTTTTTCCAGTTCGCTTTAAGCATCTCATAAAAACCTTCTGCCCCTGTAACCGGTCTTGGAAATTCATACCAAATTTTCATGTCTTTATCTCGCTCCTCTACAAACGTGCATCATTATAAGGGAGACGGATTATTCCATGGAGATTCTTAACCCACCATTTTTTGCGGAAAGAGCATGATGTCCGAAGCCGATCACTTTCATTCTTTGCCTGATTTCTTTAACTCCTCAGTTATTAGGGGCACTATCTTGAAAAGGTCGCCCACGATGCCATAATCTGCCTTCTTAAAAATCGGCGCATCTGGATCTTTGTTTATCGCCACGATATATTTGGACGAGGACATTCCTGCAAGGTGTTGAATGGCCCCTGATATACCACAAGCTATATAAAGGTCCGGCGTTACTGTCTTACCCGTCTGTCCCACCTGATCCGAATGTGGTCTCCAGCCAGCATCAACTGCAGACCGGGAGGCACCCACGGTAGCTTCAGACCGCAAAGCCGCTGCAAGATCTTCCAGGATTGAGAAGTTTTCCGGCCCTTTCATACCACGACCACCTGAAACAATTACTCTGGCCTCGGTTAAATCAATCCTCGAACTGGTATCTTCCTTGATTTCTCTGAGCTTTGTTCTTACCCGGGAAGGGTCAATGCGAACCTCCAATTTGACGACTTCACCGGCTTTCGGGTTTTCCTGGACTGGAATGACATTCGGACGCACTGATGCGATCTGAGGTTTTGCATCATCAAAAACGACATTGGCAAATAACTTTCCGGCGAATATCGGCCGCTTGATGGCGAGCAAACCCGCATCATTTATATCCAGTAGATCGGAAGAGC
>JABXJZ010000214.1 GCA_013375335.1 Desulfobacterales bacterium | reverse complement strand
CCAGCACTACTCCGGTTCAAATTCCCACCATCATTTGCGGTCTATTGATTGCAAGGAGTACCTTTACTCAGCTACTTCAATCAAGAACCAAAAAACCACACCCATTTACCAATGGGGTGGCTCATTGTTATACCTACTTCCCCATCTCTATAGGGAGAAAGACCTAATCGGCCTTGCCCTTATACTCAGCAGATGGCCTCAGGTAAGCGCCCCAGTAACTCATTCCCACAAATATCCCGCCGCCGATGATGTTTCCGATTGTAGCCGGCACCATGTTCCTCCACAGGAAACTCAACCAATCGAGCGATGCGGGATCAAAGCCTGGTGGAGCAGCAATCCCTGCCCAGCGCTGGAGGAAAATCCCGGCTGGAATAAAGTACATGTTGGCCACCACGTGCTCAAAGCCGATGGCAACGAATGCCATGATGGGAAAGTAGATAGCGAATATCCTACCAATGGTCTGGCGAGCAGCCAGGGCCATCCAGACGGCTAGACACACCAACCAGTTGCAGCCGATAGCCCGGACAAGGACCTCAATGAAACTCAGATTGACTTACAGGTAGGCTATACCTATGGCAGCTGCAGCCAGAGCACCATTTCCCGTCTTCCACAGGCCTCAGAGGTACAACATCAGCGCGAGGATCAGTGATCCGACCAGATTGGCGAACCACACCACGCCGCATCTCACCTACATGGGGCTGAAGGTGATTTTCTTGGCCATGGCGCTCGATAGCATCAGATTCTTTCCGGTGAAGAGCTCTGCCCCTGCGATGACAACCAGCATCAGGCCAACACTAAAGGCTGAACCTGCAATGAATTTCTTGAAGCCAATACCCAAGGCCTCGCCTACGTCAAAGCTCACGCTTGTAGAAAGGAGTCCTCCAAAGCCAATATATGCCCCAGCGAGGATACCCAAGACAAACACAGTCACCCACGGCGAGGTTACCTTCCCTACCCCAATGGGAGAGGCAACTGTCTCTGCAGTTGTCTGAGGGGGCTTGTCCTCAACAGTGGGTGTGGGAAATTGTACGGACTGGATGATTTTCTCAAATCGCCCTAGGGCCTTCTTCTCCTCTGTTACCTTGCGCTTCACTGCCCTCCTGCCGGCTTCGAGTATCTCCTCTGGGGTGAACGGCTTTGCCACATAATACATTGCGCCCCGCTTCATAGCCTCCGTCGCTCGGCCGACAGTTGGATAACCGCTAATCATGACCACGGTCGAATCCGGTGACCGTCGGTCCAGTTCCACAACAACGTCCATCCCATCGAAACCCGGCATCTCCCAGTCGCACAGAATTACGTCAAAAGAGGAATCCAAGGCAAGCCTGAGTCCCTCGTGGGGACTCGTGGTAGTAGTAACGTTAAAGCATTCGGCCGTAAATATCTTGCGGCACGATTCCAACACTACCTCTTCATCGTCAATGATAAGCATTCTCTCGGTCATATGGCATCTTCCCTATGCAATGACCCGGCGGACTGTCGCAAGCAGTTCATCGGGGGTAAACGGTTTAGTAATAAAGACCGCCGCTCCCACCCTCGCAGCCTCTTCAATTGTCTCCGGCGTATCATAGCCGCTCATGACTACCATGGGTACGGCCGGCCACTTCTTCTTGACCTCCTGGATGAGGTACATACCGTCATGCTCGGGCATCTTTACATCTATCAGCAGAAGGTCAAAACCCTCTCTTTTCAGCACCTCCAGTGCCTTCCCCGCACTGGGAACCAGGCAGACCTCAAACCCTTCGGCCTCGAGCACCCGCTTGCAGCTATAGAGCACGACCTGCTCGTCATCAACCACCAGTATTTTCATGTTCCCCAGCCTTCTCCTCTACTGGAAGCCAGATTGTAAAAGTGCTCCCACGACCAACCTCGCTCTGAACACGGATTGTTCCATCGTGTCTCTCTACGATCCCATATGAGACTGCCAGACCAAGCCCGGTACCCTGGCGCACCTCTTTGGTAGTAAAGAAGGGATCGAACAGTTTGTCAAGATCCTCCGGTGGTATGCCATAACCAGTGTCAGCAATGGCAATCTCAACACCCCTTTTGCCAGGATCGCTTGCACACAAGCTGATACCGGTCGATACCGTAATATCGCCACCCGGCTCAGTAGCATCAAGGGCGTTTATGATTATATTCAACAGCACGCTCTGGAACTGGTCGCGGTCCAGGGTAAGCATGGATAGATTTTCCCCTGGCTTGAACTTTATGCTCAAGCCCTTTACCAATGCCTGGTTCTCCATCAGTGAGATGGTGGACCGGACGAGCCGGTTTATATCCGTCGGCTCCCGATCAAGCTTTGTCTGTCGAGAGAAATCGAGGAGGCCCTTGACGATCTTCCTGACCCTTTCCGTGGACTCGGCTATTGTCTCAAGATCAGACCGAATATCATCTCCTATTTCTTTACGTCGCAGGAGCATATGAGTGTACGTTAAGACACCCGTGAGGGGGTTATTTATCTCGTGAGCAACACCTGCTGCCAGTCTTCCAATGCTCGCCTGTTTTTCGGACTGGAGGAGCCGATTCTGAGCCGCCTCCCTCCTGCGCCCCATGGCAGCAACCATGTCCATAAAGGTATTCTGCAAGACACCGATTTCACCCTTTGAGATAGGGCCAATGTCCGGCGTTAGGCCGCCCTCAGTGACCTCTTGACTGGCCTTTATCAACCGGTGCACCGGCCGCATGATCTTATCCGCTAAGAGGTATCCTAGTCCTATTGCTAGGGCCATGCCAGCCACGATGATAAGTACCAATACCGTCAGGGCCTTTCTGCGCATGTCAAGATACTTCTGCTCCAATACCCCAACATAGAGCATTCCCATTCGTTCACCGAAGATGTCCTCGATGGGCTCATATGCCGTTATGTACCAGTCGCTGACAACAAATGCACGGTCTGTCCACTTCTTGCCCTTGGTGAGAACGTGTTCTTTCACCTCTTTTGAAACGCGTGTTCCAATGGCCCGCTTTCCCTCCGGAGTCGTGACATTTGTTGATATGCGCACGTCCTTGAAGAAGATCGTGGCTGTTCCTATACTGCGGCCTTTGTATATCTCGTACTGAAACACCGTCTCCCGCACAGTGTCCACAATGGTTGTACTTCGGTTCAGAAGAACCCCTGCGTAGATAACTCCCAGTATGCCGCCCTCTTCAAGTAACGGTATGGCAGCGGCAAGGGCCATTCCCGCCGTTTCCTCCTTTTCATCTCTTGGTGCTGCCCTTGGTGTGGGAAGCAACTGGACCCTCGCTCTGTCTGCCAGTTCCGGATCCTCTGCGGAGAGAAACTCCTCGCTCAGGACAACGGTCCCCGAAATGGGAACCCTGCGTTCAAGTGCCAGGTTTGCTAAGGGGTTGGCGATTTGAGCCGTTTCCCTCGGTATCGAATTGGGCCCGATCCGACAGAGGGTCTTCCCCTCCTTTGTAACGATACCGGCGAAATCCAGCTCAGCGTTCTCTGCTAGACGCCTGAGACGATTGACAAGCTCCGGGGCATCCTGCCCCTTGAGCGCCGAGAGGAATCCAAATCCCAGCATGGTAATGGATAGAGGAGTTCTAACAGCTTTTATACGCGCCAGGTATATCTCACGGGCGGCATTCAGAT
>JABXJZ010000213.1 GCA_013375335.1 Desulfobacterales bacterium | reverse complement strand
TCCTTGGAGGCTCCTTTGTTTTACTACTCTAACGAGCTAAGCGACCGAGTGGTCTCTGTAAAAAACCAAATATATCTTGAGGAGGTAAGACAATAAAAAGGAAGAATTTGCTTTGGATCGTCTTAATTGTAGCGTGTATGGTTAGCATTGGCACAACTCAAGTGCTACCAGCAGAAAAGGTCGACATGTACAAAGCGTTATCCGAGGGCCTTGCGAAACTGGGAGAAAAATATCCGGAAATAACAAAGCGGTTTATGAGCTTAGAGGAAAGCTGGGGATTAAGGAGAAAGAGCTTATTGCTTTAGGCATTGCCGATGGGTTGAGGTGCGTACCCTGTATACATCTCCATACCGCAAACGCTATGAAAAACGGTGCAACTAAAGAAGAGATTATGGAAGCTGCTTATGTTGCGATTATCATGGCTGGTGGACCTGGATTTGCTTATACAACACATGTAGTAGATGCTCTTGAAGCCCTTACGGGCAACGCCGCTGAGAAACGATCATGACTTTGGCGCGAGCTGAGTATGCCCATTGGTTAGAGCTCGCCTTTCGGGCACGCCCGGAGGCCACGTAATTACAAGGGCCAGCTTGGCTCAGAAGGCCCAATAAACGCTTAACGTGATCCCCTGTTTTGAAGTCCCTAGGGCGAACCATGGATCCTCGAGACGGTCAACGCCGAGAAACGCATCATTGATAAAGGCGCTGAGAAAATGTCCAACTGCGTACCCAGCAAGCACATCCGACGGATAGTGCCGTTTTGCCTCTACGCGGCCCCAGGCGGTCCCAGCAGCAAGGCTGGTAAAGCTCACCCGTAGAAAACACCTGGTCCTATGGGTGAGAGGGAGTGAGTTAAGATTCCGGGAAGCAAGTGTGGCGAAGGAGGCAGCGATTGAAGCGTGGGCTGAAGGGAAACTTCGATTATCAGAACCATCGGGACGCGTTCGCTCTGTTTGATCCTTCAGGAAGTCTGTCACTTTGTAGGTAAGCGACGCAGCCGCAGTGCCAACAGCAATCCCTTTGAGCTTGGCGACAAGCCACTCCTGCGATTCGTCCCCGCTAGGTGTTGCAAGAGCAGTGATCAGGTAGGCCGCAGCCGTAGCATCCCGCAGGCGGTCACTTGCCCGCTCGGCACCTGTTTGAGATCCAAACACGGGTGTATGATCCGCAGCCCAGTCGGCGAGGTTCTCGTCCATTTCACCAACCGTAAGCACCGCTGCGCCTACCGCAGGTACCCATGTTTCGGGTGCAAAAGCAGCGCTTGTGGCTGCTTGACGAATGCGATCCCACCCTGGAAACAGGGTTGCGTCCTGCCCCCACTGGCGGCCATTCGGAAGGGTACCGCATCCACCTAGCAGTCCAGTGTTGAGAAGCATCGCAAACAGAAATAGAGCCCTTCTCATGAGGCCATCAATCCCCTCGATCCTCGGTGCGTATGCACGAGACCTAACCAGTGGTCATGGTTTTGCAAGACGGCACTGTTTAAGCTATGATACTCTTAATATATTTTGTATATTTGGGTTTGTAAAGAATTGGCCTTCGAGCATTTCAAGCAAGCACTGCAGATCAACCCAGGGTATGCAGATTTTCATTTCAATATGACCATTGTCTATGAGAAGATGGGACTGGTTGACACCGCGAAGAGACATTGGGAGGAATACCTTAAAATCGATCCTCATAGCGAGTGGGCAGAGCTCGTGAGGGAACATTTAGGGTGTGAATAGCAAAGAGCGAAGCTCCTGCTCGGTATTAGTCAAAAAGGGGAAAGGAGGGAGATAGAGATGAAAAGACTTATTCCAATGCTCGGGATCATTGTCGTCCTGGCGATGCTCCTTTCGGCGGTCAGCTGTGCTGGACCAGCCGGACGAGCCGGGCCATCAGGGCCGGCGACCTTATTACCATCTGCTCCCAAGCCAAAGGTAGAAACCCCAGTTACCATCACTTGGCTGGGCCATGCTGCTTTCAAGTTGGAATCTGGGGGCAAGACTATACTCATTGATCCCTGGATAAAGGGCAATCCCCAGTGCCCGATCAAGGTAGAGGACATCGCTGGAGCCGATCTACTCTTAGTCACCCATGACCATTTTGATCACGTGGGAGATACCATTGCTATTGCAAAGGCAACCGGGGCGACCGTTGTGGCCATGTTTGAGATAGCTGGCAAGCTTCAAGCAGATGGGCTGCCTAAGGAAAATATCCTGTATGGCGGCTATGGAAGGAATATCGGAGGGGCAATCCAAATTGATGGGGTAACCATCGTCATGACCGAGGCGTTCCATTCTTCGGGGACGGGCTCGCCTGCAGGATACATCATAAAGTTCCCAGGTGGGGCCACTGTCTATCATGCTGGTGATACCGGGATCTTTGCCAACATGCAGGTCTATGGATGCCTCTATC
Organism: Desulfobacterales bacterium; assembly: GCA_013375335.1. Taxonomy (GTDB): domain Bacteria; phylum Desulfobacterota; class DSM-4660; order Desulfatiglandales; family B25-G16; genus JABXJZ01. Next base: position 1,209 of record JABXJZ010000213.1, on the reverse strand, counting down.
CAATACATGTCGCTCTGCTGCCAATAGGAGGCGTTTTCACTATGGATGGTGAGCAGGCAGCCAAAAGCCTGAGACTGCTCAATCCATCTATAACAATACCAATGCACTTTGCTACCTTCCCTATTCTAGCGCCAAATGCCGATGATTTCGTCGAGCGGGCTAAAAAAGAGGCTCCTGCGGTGCAGGTAGTAGCGCTCAACCCGGGTCAGAGCTATACTCTTCAGCCAGGCGCCTATGAGTAGGGAGCTCAGTAGGCTTAGCCGTGCAGGAGCTTCCCATTATAGAAGGGCTTTCAGAGATAGCGTTGCAGCTTCATATAATAGAGCGTGGGGTGGTCTGCCCACTGCCAGAAGTCCTTTTGCTTTCATTGTTTAGCACTCATAAGTCTCCTATCCAAAACGCGGATGTAGGAAAAAGGCTACAAGTCAAGGAGCCAAAATCCTACAGGAAAATCAGAGAAATACCGATATGACTCTTCTATTTCCCCCTATATTCTGTAATAGGCATCTCTCCGAGAGACGGTGAAGGCGGGTGGTTCTGGTTCTATGGTGCTGAGGAATTAAAATCAACTGAGGAGGTCTCTTCAGATAGGACGTGGAACGCTACCCAAGAAACGAGGGGGAACGGAAGATTAGAAGCCGCTCTAAGAAGGGAGGGCTTCTAACAATCATGATCTTCAACCAGCTCGGTAAGGCCAGGAGATTTACAATATCTTCCGTCCTTATATTATGTGCCTCCCTGTTCTTGGTCTTCTATGTTGTGGCTACCATCTATCTTACCAACAAATACTTTGATACCCGTCGAGCAAACAGAATCCAGGCAGCTAAAATAGCCAAGCTCAGCAGGGAGTTCTTGAAGACAACCCAAAGTCTTGAGCGATCTAAACAACGTATTGCACTGTTGGATGACTATATTCGTGAGAGCAAAGAGCAGGGTCGGGAGTCCACAGGTAACTCTATTGAATCGGCCTTGCACGAGATCGTTGACATTGAGGAGCTAGAGATAAAGAGAGATGGATCGACAATTGATGTCACCTTCAGGATTGTAAACAGGCAGTCAAATGAGGAATCTGTAGAGGGATATATCTTCGTGCTTGCCAGGATAAAGGATTCAGATCAACCTCAAGCTTGGATTTACCCTAGATCACCGCTCAGGGAGGGGCTTCCGGTAGACTACAGGAGCGGGCATCGGTTTTATATCTGGAACTTC
>JABXJZ010000528.1 GCA_013375335.1 Desulfobacterales bacterium | reverse complement strand
CAAAGCCTGAGGCTACACCCCACTTTACCGCCATCTACCATACAGCAAAGTATCCCTCACCGGATAGCCACACATACTTGATATTCAACCCAAAGGCCTGGGGTAACTATATCTCCATGAGCTGGTATGAGAATCCCGTAGTGACGTATCTGGCAGATAAGGCAAGGACCACGGTAGATACGCAGGAGCGGTATCGGCTTTATGGCGAGGTGCAGAGGATCGGGGCTGAGGAAGCTGCAGCCTTATTCGTCGCCAACCCCGTTCTCAGAAGAGCCTTCAGAGATCATGTGAAAGGCTACAGATATCCAGGCATTCTCGGATATGACCTGGTCTTCTACAACCTCAGGATCGAGAAGTAGCATGGTTAGGGCCCTCGGCGTTCGCCGGGGGCCCTAACCAGGTCATGTTTGGTAGGTATCTGGTATAAGGCTACTCTATATGTTTGGTAGGTATCTTGTAAAAAGGTTACCCTATATGATGCTGGTGCTATTCGGCATCTCCTTACTCATCTTCTTTCTTGCCAGGGTGATGCCGGGAGATCCCGCTCGGCTCGCACTAGGGCCGGAAGCTACCCAAGAACAGGTCCAGGCTTTAAGGCATAAGCTCGGGTTGGATCAGCCCTTATACACCCAGTATTATGTTTTCCTCAAAGGTCTGTTCAAGGGAGAACTTGGCATGTCCCTGGTCACCAAAAGGGATGTCTCCAAGGACCTGATCCAGAGGCTCCCGGCCACTCTTGAACTGGTAGCTCTAGCCATGACAATAGCTGTCCTGGGCGGGATCCCCCTGGGTGTGCTCTCGGCCCTGCATAAGGACCGAACAATAGATCAATTTAGCAGAATATTTGCTTTTGC
>JABXJZ010000212.1 GCA_013375335.1 Desulfobacterales bacterium | reverse complement strand
CCTCCTTTAAGAGGATCTCGGAATTACCGTTCTTTCTCCCGCATGATAAGCCGATAATCTTCTTCTTTTCTGTCATGTTAGTTCTCCTTCTTCTTTTTGTTAGTCATCATTATTTTGGAACTGACGACGTCCTTTTCGGTAGAAGTATTTCATAAGGCCGACTCATTTCTTCATACTCCCTTATTATTTCATGGTGGCTATTTGCTGGCCGTCTCCTTCATATAGAGATCAGGGAGAAAATCAGCGAGCGTCCCCATTTCTTCGATACAATGCTGCATAAGCCCAGCGCCTGCCATATCGGGGACTTCAAAAAGCCAGAATCGACTTCGCATCTCACAACCATAATCCGTATCGCGGAGAAAATGAGTGAACATTCCATTTGGGGTTTCATCAGGATTATACGCCTCGCCTCGTCGGGAGAGGCAATCTCACGCCCTGCGAGACGAACCACCCGCACAGCCCACTGGACCTGCTCGTAGCTCCCCTTGGCATACATCATCGCAGGACTGAAACCTTTCATGAAAATGTGAAGGCTCTCAAGAACGCGACATTATCTTCGCTTCAGAATGTCATACCGCGACGTCATCTGCCCTCAAGGACGTCCTTCACAATGATTTCTAAAACATCATCGGAGATGGACCATTTTCGTAGGCTTGCTTCACGCTTAACCCGTTTTGTAATCTCAGATACCTGTTCTCTTGTGGCGGAAAGACCAAATTGTGCGACCTTTTTGGCAATCACACCAGCGCCGGTCCCCTTGCCGACCACTACATCCCACCCTTTTCGGCCGATCAGCTCAGGCAGATACACACCAAAAGGCCTTTCTCCGGAAGCCGCCATGCGCTCAATCACATAAACCACCATCCCCGATTCGAAGGTAAACTCGTTATCACCGATGACAGGTTTATTCCGGGCAATCGGGATTTTTGTCATTTCGGCTACCATCTGGGCAATCGGATAAACTCTATCGAGCTTGACCCCGGTGTCAAGGCCAAGCAGGAGCTCTATGCCGAGGGCAACTTCTTCGGTTGCAGCGTTACCGGACCTCTCGCCAAGGCAATTTATCGAGGTGTGTACCACTGAAGCTCCTGCCGACACCGCGGATAGCATAATCGCTGTAGCCAAGCCGCAATCATTATGACAATGCATTTCAATAGGGGTACCAGGCACCCATTCCTGTAATTTACGGACCATCTGTGCGATGGCCCAGGGCAGGCTTGAGCCGTGGGTATCGGCGATAACCACATGGTCGGCGCCGCCTTCATAGACGATACCCTTATAAAGTCGTTCTAAGAAAGGTAGTGGCGCTCTACACGTATCCCAGGGCATTACTGTAGTGAAGATACCGTTGTTTTTCGCATGGGCAGTGGTCTCGACATACAGTTTGAACATTTCATCTTCTGTTATTCCCCCCAGAGCAACTTTCGCAAACCAGGGAACAGATGTGCCTTCAATGATGACGCCATCAGCTCCGGTTTCGACCGCAAAATCAACCTCTTCCTTATGCCAGCGGCACAGGAAAAACACCTTTGTCGTGCGGCGCTTCTTTACCAGCTCTTTGGCGAGCTCCTTGTCATCATCAGATACGATGGGCAACAGCTCCACACTGTAAACCCCCATATCGTCGAGGGCCTCATATATCCTCAATTTCTCTTCAGGGCGAAGCACTACATGGGGCGCCTGCTCTGCCTCCCGCAGGGTCACGTCGTGAATACGAACCTGTTCGGGCAGCGTAAACTGGCTTCTTACCTCTTCCATAAAATTGTGTTCCGTTACCCAGTATTTATCCGTTATCGCTGAGTACTCCTTTTTCGCCATTACCATAACCTCCCATATTAGAAGTAATTCTCCTTCGAGTCCGCTAAGACACGTCTAATCATCGCCGCAATCAGACGGGATCAAAGGCGTCAATCTTCTGCAAATATTCGAGCATTTTCAGGTAAAGTTCATCTCTCTTCTTGAGGATCTCTGCCTCGCTCCGACCCTGGTAGTCATAAATACCTTTAGATGTCTTTACTCCAAAATGCCCTTTACTTACCTTCTCCTCGACAAAAGAATAGATCTTCCCGTAGTTCCTCATGGTGTCGAGTACCATGTCAAGGCCGTTAAAATCCATGGTCTGCACTACTCCCACGATGGGGAGCCTGATGCCCAGACTGAGCTTCACCGCACGATCGATCTCCTCGGGCCCCACCAGCCCTTGCTCGATCATCTCAAGGGCAGTTTCAGCGATCGCTTTCTGGATCCTGTTGACAATAAAGCCCGGGCCGAACTTCTTCATCAGCACCGGACTTTTGCCAACCCTCTCCATAAGGGTAACGGTGAATGATACGGTGTCCGGCGAGGTCCGGGCCCCCGAAACGATCTCGACCAAGGGAATGATGTGGGCCGGAGCAAAAAAGTGGGCAATGACCAGACGCTCGGGTCTTTTCACATCTGCAATGCTGAAGATGTCCAACCCCGAGGTATTGCTGGCGATAATCGTATCATCAGGACAGAGTCTGTCCAACTGTGAAAAGACCTCCTTTTTTATACTGGGAATCTCCGGTACGGCCTCTATGATAAAATCCGCATCGCCGGCCATCCCTGCCAGATCTCTTGATGGCGTGATTCGGGAAAGAATAGAAGGAATCCTATTTCTGGAAATCTTTCCAAAATCCGCCATTGTGTTCAAGCCGGATTCTATAAGACCCATGGCACGGTCAAGCGCCTTTTCATCCACATCCGCCAGCCTAACGGCTATACCTGCACCGGCAAATACCTGAGCAATGGAATGGCCCATCACCCCGGCACCAACCACAAGCACATTTCTTACGTTTTTTTTATCCATCGCTATTCTGTTCTCCCTTTCTGCTTTTTAAGCCATTCAGCAAAGATAATTTCTTGCTGCTCACGACTATTCCACCCTCTCGATGATCATTGCCTGCCCAACGCCGCCGCCACCGCACAGTGTGGCCAGACCAAGTTTCAAGCCCCGCTTCTCCATTTCATGGATAAGGCTGACCACAATCCTGCATCCTGAATTGCCGATAGGATGGCCGAGGGCAATACCACTTCCGTTCACATTTACGATCTCCCGATTCAGACCGAATTCCCGCTCAACAGCTAAATAAGCTGCCGCAAAGGCTTCGTTTATTTCGATGAGTTCCATATCCTCGAGCTTGTAGCCGGTCTGTTTCAAAAGTTTCTTAACCGCCGGGATAGGACCGATGCCCATGATTCGAGGATCCACTCCAACGGCCACGCAACCTGCCACCTTCCACTTTCTTTTCATTTCCAACCGGTCTGCAAGCTCCCTTGACATGACTAAAACCCCGCTGGCGCCATCGTTGATTCCAGATGAATTCCCGGCCGTAACAGTGCCATCCTCCTTGAAGGCAGGAGACAACTTGCTCAGTTTCTCAAGGGTCGTATCCGGACGGGGATGTTCGTCCGTATCCACGATAATATCCGGTTTTCCCCTCTTTCCCGGGATCACAACGGGCACGATTTCATCCTTGAAGCGTCCTTCTTCCAGGGCCTTCTTCGCGCGCATTTGGCTTGAGAATGCAAGCTCATCCTGATCCTCCCTGGAGATGTTATATTTCTCGGCAACGTTTTCCGCGGTCATACCCATAATAAG
>JABXJZ010000029.1 GCA_013375335.1 Desulfobacterales bacterium | reverse complement strand
GCTTGAGGAGGCTTTTGTGCAGAAGTATCGGAAAAGGCAAACCCAGCGTGAGGCCTACCGAATCGTGTTCGTTCCCGACCATCCTATCCCGCAGTAACACATCAAAAGGGCTGAGGGGGGAGTTTTCGAGCTCCACAGAATCCCTATATCTGTCGCAAGCTCTCAACCTCCCGAGTACAAAGGCTCTGTTGGTCACGGCATTCAGAATCTAGCTAAGTAGAGCCTTTCTGCCCGCCCCGCTGGTGTTAAACAATTCCGATCGTCTAATAATTGTATTGACTACACGCAACGCTTCTTCCTCGGGTAAGTCAAGCGTCCTAATCAAAGGAGGTAAACGGACCATGAGCAAAATACGAGTTGCAATTGCAGGTGTGGGGAACTGTGCCAGTTCCTTGGTTCAGGGTATACATTATTACAAAGATAAAAATCCCCGGGATGCCATTGGCCTCATGCACTGTGAGATCGGCGGATACAAACCCAGTGACATCGAAGTGGTGGCCGCATTTGATATCGATACGCGCAAGGTGGGAAAAGATGTGAATGAAGCCATCTTTGCCCTGCCCAACTGTACCACGGCCTTTTGCCCGGACCTCCAACCCTCCGGCGTCACGGTTCAGATGGGCAGGATCCTTGATGGTTTATCTGAGCACATGGAGGATTACGATCACCAATATACATTTGTGCCGGCCGATAGGCCAGAACCATCGAAGAGAGACGTCATAAAGGTTCTTCAGGATTCAGGCACGGAGATTCTGCTCAACTTCATGCCCGTGGGCTCGGAGGAGGCTACCCAGTTTTACGCGGCTTGTGCCCTGGAGGCCGGTGTCGCCTTCATTAATAGCGTGCCAGTATTCATCGCGTGCAGCCCGGTGTGGGCAAGGCGTTTTAGGGAGAAGAATCTACCTCTCATCGGGGATGATATAAAGTCTCAGTTGGGTGCCACCATCACTCACCGCGTATTAACGGATCTCTTCAAAAAGCGCGGTGTCAAACTCGACCGCACCTATCAGCTCAACACTGGTGGTAATACGGACTTTCTTAATATGCTTAACCGAGATCGCCTGGCCTCAAAGAAAAAATCGAAAACAGAAGCGGTTCAGTCAGTGGCTGCCCTTCGCTTGGAGAATGAAAATATTCACATAGGTCCCAGCGATTATGTAGCGTGGCAGGAAGACAACAAGGTCTGTTTCATTCGGATGGAAGGAAAAATGTTCGGAGACGTACCCATGGATCTGGAGCTTCGCCTTTCTGTGGAGGACTCACCCAATTCAGCGGGGGTGGCCGTAGACGCCATTCGGTGTGCCAAACTGGCCCTTGAGCAGGGCATAGGCGGAGTGTTAGAGGCACCTTCCGCTTATTTCTGCAAACACCCCCCGCGTCAATTCACCGACGATGAGGCATATCGAATGGTAGAGACATTCATCTCAAAAGACAGGGATCGTGTACATGAAAGGTCTTATTATCGCAGCAGGAAAAGGGAGTAGGTTACGGCAGAAGGGCTATACTAAACCCCTAGTGCCTGTGTTGGGAAAGCTGATTATCGAACGGGTGATTCGAACTGCTGCCGGGGCAGGTATTGATGATTTCTACGTAGTGACAGGGTACAGGAGTGCAGAGGTGCGAAGATTTCTCGATGATCTGAAAGTGCAGTGCCACGTAAATATAAAATATATTCAAAATGATGAATGGGATAAAGGCAACGGCCTCTCCGTAATCAGGGCGGAGGAAAAGCTTAGAGAGGATTTTCTATTGATGATGGCAGATCATCTGGTTGATCTGGAACTGCTCAAAAGCCTCATCAACCAGCATCTCCCAGACGGTGAAATAATCCTTGCGGTAGACCGCAATATTGAAAACCCTCTCGTCAACATAAATGACGTCACGAAAGTACAGGTCATCAACGGCAAGGTGGAAGGGATCGGAAAGGATTTGAAATCCTTCAATGGGTTTGATACCGGGATTTTCCTATGTTCAGGGGCCATTTTTCAGGGCATTAAAGAGAGCATTTCCGAGCGAGGCGATAGCTCTCTGTCGGGGGGTGTAAGTTGTCTGGCCGAGAAAGGAAGGGTCAATGTATTTGACATTGGAAATAAGTTCTGGATAGATATTGATAATCCCGTTGCCCTCGAAAAGGCGGAAAAGGCACTCCTATGCGAAATTCGCCACAAACAGAACGATGGACCCATTTCCCAACATTTAAATCGTCCTATATCCATTAGGATCTCCCAATATCTGGCCAGATATCCGATAACGCCGAACCAGATTTCCTTGATATCCTTTCTCCTTTCCATCCTTGCTGCCGCGCTTTTCTGTATCGAAGGCTATCCGGCCCTTCTAGGTGGAGGTATTCTCGCGCAGGTAGCCTCTATCATAGATGGCTGTGATGGGGAAATTGCACGTCTAAAATATCAAGAAAGTGACTTTGGGGCCTGGCTTGATGCCGTTCTTGATCGTTATGCCGATGCCTTCCTTTTATTTGGGCTCACCTGGCATGCCTACTTAATGGATACGCGACTCTTCAGCCTTTTTGCTGGATTTATGGCAATCACCGGTTCTTTCATGGTGAGCTATACTGCAGACAAATATGATGCGCTCATGCGGAATCGCATTAAATCAGGTATCCGTATTGGACGGGATATCAGGCTCTTTTTGATTTTCCTTGGAGCTCTATTCAATCAGCCCTTCTGGTCACTCGCTATAATTGCAGTGCTCATGAATGCAGAAACGTTGAGAAGGATTTTTCTCTGCCGAGCCGATGGATAGTGTCAAGCGTCTCAAACGAGATATAAAAAGGATTATCTCTAAATGAAAGGTGCCGGAAGATCCTGAACATGCACAAAATACCCTGGAATGGCTCCTGAAACTAAAACCAGATGCGGATGAAGCTCTACAGATCGCCGCCCTTGGACACGATATTGAAAGGGCTTTTGAGGACACCAAAGTGAGACGCGATGACTACAGGGATTTTGATACATTCAAAGTCGCTTTTTGATGTCAACCTGCTGAAGTTCTTTGAGCAAGAGGGAAAGGAGGAAACGTTAAAGCGCTGCCAGTGGGGATATCAACGGCTATCCCCAGAGCACAAACAAAGGGTCAAAGAATTCATCTACGATAGCGACGAGGTTTACGAACTGGTGAGAACGCTATTCCAATCACTGAACCACAACCAAAAACACCACCCTATTTAGCACTTTAATAATCAATAATTTCCCATCCATTTTAAGGGACGTTTAACGTTCGTGCAGAAATTGCCTAACTATATAGGAATATCACCAATTTATTTCTAACTGAATCCTATCATCCCTCCAGCCCTCTGATTTTATCGAATGCCAGTTGAAACCTGCAACGGCAAGCCACGAGAGATCCTTTTACTATTTCTCTCTCCAATAAACAATATTCCAAGGTTCTACTTAACTGAGCTTCAGGGAACTGTAAATCTTATTTTTCAGGAGGAATTCCCGTGAAAACCTCAGAAGGCACCGATACTCTCAACTGAAGGCCTTCTTTAATTTTATTATCATGAACTATGAGCCGGATCTTACAAACCCCTTGGATAGCCCCTTTATGAGGAAAACCTTCCGTCCCCCTAAACGCACGCAGAGGGAAATCATTCCCAAAGAGGTTATCGATGAGGTGATCTTCAACAGTAAAGAGTTGAGAGATAGGCTCATCTTAGAACTGCAATCGAGATGTGGGGCCCGTATCGGTGAGGCTCTCAATATCCGCGTCAGAGACATCGATGGGAGAAAGATCACAGTTCACAACCCGAAGAGTGGAAAGGAGGCGGAAGTTATCTTCATGCCTGAGCCGGTAGCTAATAGGCTAAAGACCCATATCCAAAAGGAAGGCTTGAAAGAACAAGACAGGGTGTTCAACATTTGCTATGGCACTGCACGAACGATGATCAACAAGCTGGGTGAAAAGCTTGGGATAAAATTGAACCCCCACGATCTGAGGCGACACTCAGCCACTTTCGCCAGTCGCAATGGTGTGCCTCTTGAGATCATATCCAAGGTGTTGCTCCGCCATCAAAATCTGAAGACAACTCAAGTCTATTTGGGTAAGGTGAGTGATTCAGAGGCGATTCGCTGGATGGATATCCTGCACGGGAAATAGTTCTATCGCAAATAAGCATCTTTTGGTTTTCTTTCTGTTCAAGATTGCATCTTGATATTGAGTTTTTCGCCGCAGGGATTGTCTACCATTATTGAAAGCCCATTCTATCTTTCCCTGTATTTCTTATCCTCCATTTCTTTGATTGACTTTACTGGCTTTTTCCAATAAATTGGCTATAGTTTAGATCAGATTTTTCCAACCATTCACTTCTCTTGAGGGGGGCTCCCAATGGAGAAATACCTCAAAATGTGCCCGCCTCGCTCCTAACAGAATGTGGATGTTCTGTTGGGAGTTAATATTCTTTTCTCAGCAAAGCCAATCAGCAGCTATTGATGCCCAATCAGTAGCTAATAGTGCCGAGTCAGAATGTTATTAGTGAAGAAATGAAACCATAGAAATAGCCCTTAATGAGAGTGCTATGACCTAGTATCTGAACCCCATTTCTCATGAAGGATTCCATAAATGGCAACAAACAGTGATGAGATTAACTTGCGGCGCTTAACTAATATCGGCAAGGATAAGGGCTACATTACCTACCAAGAGCTAAACGAAGATCTCTCAGATGATATAATATCATCTGAAGATATTGATGATCTTGTGCAGATGTTTGAAGATTTGAATATCAAGGTAGTAAGTGAGCCTGTAGGTCGCCAGGTTGAAAAGAGTCAAAAGTCTGACAAGGCAGAGTTGCAGGACAAAGAGGCAAAGGGCGACTTGGGTGGTATTGAGGAGGAATTCACCGCCAAGACATTTGATCCCGTTAAGATGTATTTCAGGGAGATGAGCCTTACTTCATTGCTGAGCAGAGAGGAAGAAGTTGAGCTTGCGAAGAGGATTGAGAGCGGAGAGAATCAGGTGCTAAATGCCCTCATTAGATGTCGTATAGGCGTAGAATATACAACAGCGTTAGGTTGGGATTTGGAGGCAGGAAGAATAAAGGTAAGGGACATAGTTCATTATATAGAGGATGAATATAATTTGCATCAAATTGGCTACAGGAGGGACTTTTTGCTCAGCCTTATTAAGAGAATCGAGGCCCTCGATCAGGAGACCTGCTCTTACTGGAAGGAATTGAAAGGTTGTAGCCATAAGGCTCAGAGAAAAAAAATTCATGATGCAATCGGCAAAACGCAACAAACCATATTCGAGATGATGAGATCATTCAGGCTAAAAAAAGGGCATATCCAGAAGATGGTCGCAAAATTTAAGGACACCCTTAAGCGCTCGGAAGAATTGGAAAGTGAGTTGGCCAATTGTATGCTCAATGCCGGCGGGAAATCCTTGACCTATTTAGGAAAATGCCTGGAGGAATTATTTGCTTCTAAAGAGGGTGGAGAGAAAGTTAAGGCCTTGAATTTATCGAAAGAAGAGCTTTCATCCATCATGGAACGGATACAGGAAATAAAGAGGGGTATGGATGAGGTAGAGAACAAAACAACCATCTCTTTCAAGGAATTGAAAAAAATCAATAGGGAAATAGACCAAGGTTTAAGAAAGGCGGAGTCTGCCAAGAATGAGCTTATAAAGGCTAACCTTAGACTAGTTATGAGCATTGCAAAAAAATATACCAATAGAGGCCTTCAATTTCTCGATTGTATACAGGAGGGGAATATCGGCTTGATGAAAGCCGTAGATAAGTTCGAATACCAAAGGGGATATAAATTGAGCACCTATGCCACGTGGTGGATCAGACAGGCTATAACAAGGGCTATTGCTGACCAGGCAAAAACAATCCGGATACCGGTTCCCATGCTAGAGGCAATTAATAAGCTTAACAAGATATCTCGAAGCCTGGTTCAAGAACATGGCGGGGAGCCAAGCCCAGAGGAGATTGCGGAGAAGATGGGATTTCCCTTGGAAAAGGTTCGGAAGGTTTTAAAGATAGCCAAGGAGCCCCTTTCCGTGGAAACACCTATTGGCGAAGAAGGGGATAGCCATTTAGGGGATTTCATAGAAGACAAGAAGATAATGTCGCCAGTTGAGGCGGTAACCAAGTTTGAGCTCAGTGAGCAGACGAGAAGGGTGATGACTATCCTGACACCCAGAGAGGAAAAGGTATTGAGAAAGCGATTTGGGGTTGGTGAAAAGGCAGACCATACCCTTGAGGAGGTAGGCAGAGAATTTAATGTTACCAGAGAGAGGATAAGGCAAATAGAAGCTAAAGCATTAAGAAAACTGAGGCACCCGAGGAGAAGGAAGTTATTGGAAAGCTTCCCAGAGTTTTAGTTTAAAAATAGCAGTTTTGAAAATGTTCGTAAAATCAATCAACTACTCGAAAAAACTGGATATGTTTTTGATTCTTATATTGGAAAATGTTAGGTTATTTTAGAAAAATTAATAAGACAAGCACAAAACCACTACAATTTTTGAAGGGATACGGTCTTAGTTCGAGGCATCTCCTCCTCGTTGATGAAGTTGACAGACTTGGAAATCTTGATCCTCAACAGAAAGAGCGGTACTTAATGTTCTAGACCCAGAAGGAGGTCAAAATGAATATTTACGTAGGTAATCTGTCGTACGAGGTCACCGAAGAGGATCTAAGAGAGGCCTTTGAGGGATTCGGGCAGGTCGCATCTGTCAATATTATTAGAGACAGGTACAGCGGCCAACCAAAAGGATTCGGATTCGTGGAGATGCCTGCTAAAGCTGAAGGTCAATCCGCAATAATCGGCCTGGACGGCAAGGAGTTGAAGGGACGAACGCTTAATGTTAGTGAGGCTCGCCCTCGTTCCGAAGACCGCAGAGGCGGTGGAAGACGAGGTAGACGGTGACGCCCCTATTAAGCGAAGATATCCCTAGATTCATCCACTAGCCCCATGAGGGCGCTTCGACCTCACCGATGTGTGGAAAGTTGGGATACTCATTAGCGTTCTTTAAGATGGTAAAGAAGAGAATAGGCATCCAAGGAGGTTAACACTCATGAGGCAAGTGGAATTTGAAGTCAGCCAGAAGGAAGAAGACATAATGGGTGTGTATACACGTTTCTTTTTCTATTTTGGAAAGGAGACATTTGAATGAAGACACAATATGGAAGGTGGTTTTTGGCATTGGTTACTGCCATGAATCTGGCATGGATTGCTTTCCCGGCATTGGCAGCAGAAAAGCAGACCTCCGAGGGTAAAGTTGCGGTGGTTAACGGATCAGTGATCACCCAGGAGGATTTTGACAGAGAGATGAGCCTTGTCCAGCGACAGCTTGCCAGTACGGGAAAGTCTGTCAGCGATGCCCAGCTGCCGGCAATCAAAAAGGAGGTCCTTGAAGGTCTTATCAACGGTGAGTTACTTTACCAGGAAAGCCAAAGCAAGGGAATCAAGGTTGAAGAGGCGGCAATCCATGAACAACTGAAGGCACTGAAGGGACGATTTTCCAGTGAAGACGAATTCAAGAGTGCGTTGATCAGTCTGAGTCTCTCCGAGGCCCGCTTAAGATCTCAGCTTAAACGAGAGATGGCCATTCAACAATTCATCACTAACCAATTTGCTGAAAAAATTACAAGCGCCTTTACTCTATAATGACCATAACCAAAGGGAACTTTTTATCACTGCACTTCCCACGGTAGCTACCGAAAGAAGCACGGGTTACTGAGATCTCCTTCAACGGCACATTGAAGTGACGTGGTGGTGAAATCAAAGATGGAGGTGAGTTGAGATGAAGGATTTGATTGCATCCATAGCGAGGGCGCTCGTGGACAAGCCAGAGGAAGTCGTGGTCACGGAAATAGAGGGAGAGCAGACCTCTGTGATTGAACTCAGGGTAGCCGAAGAAGACTTGGGCAAGATAATTGGCAAACAAGGAAGGACCGCCGTGGCCATAAGAACTATACTTGGTGCGGCCTCGGCCAAGATGAAAAAGAGATGTGTCCTGGAGATCTTAGAATAGTTGAGCAAAATTGGACTTAGAGATCTAATTGTGATAGGGGATTTCATCCGCCTACTTAGGATAGTTGCTCAGACTTAGGCTCTTGCAGGAGATGGATTCCCTATTGCATGGTGCAATAGATAGCTAAAGGAGCTTACCATGTTCTATATCCTTGCAATCGTATTGCTCATACTCTTTCTAAGAGCAGCCATCAGAGTCTTGAGGGAGTATGAAAGGGGTGTTATCTTTCGGTTAGGAAGGGTAATAGACACCAAGGGGCCTGGCCTCATCATCATCATCCCGGTTGTTGATAGGCTGGTGAAGGTGGGCCTCCGGCTTGTCACCCTGGATGTCCCCTCCCAGGATGTAATCACCAGGGATAATGTGTCGGTAAAGGTGAATGCCGTTATCTACTTCAGGGTCATGAACCCCAATAATGCCGTCATTGAGGTGGAAAATTACCTGTTTGCCACCTCACAGCTCGCCCAGACGACCCTCAGGAGTGTCTGTGGACAGGTGGAGCTCGATGAGCTTCTCGCAGAGCGTGATAAGATCAACACCCAGCTCCAGACCATCCTCGACAAACACACCGATCCCTGGGGGATCAAGGTCTCCACTGTGGAGGTAAAGCATATTGATCTCCCCACCGAGATGCAGCGGGCCATGGCCAAGCAGGCAGAGGCCGAGAGGGAGAGGAGGGCAAAGGTCATCAATGCCGAGGGCGAGTTTCAGGCAGCCACCAAGCTGGCAGAGGCGGCCAAGAAGATACAGGACTTCCCCTATGCCCTTCAGCTGCGGTACCTTCAAACCCTGAGGGAGGTTGCAGCTGAGAGCAACTCAAGAACCCTCTTTCCAATACCAATTGATCTGTTTAAACCATTTATGAGAAGGGATACTGTAGAGTAGCCACAGGGTAGGCCAGATTCTCTTGGTCAGGCAACCGTATATCCTTAAACCACTGCTGCATCAGGGGAGTGAAAAGGGAAGCCATAAACATGAAACGGCAGAGAAGCCTTCTCTGATAGCGTGAGAGGAGTATCTTGAGTCGAAACGACTTAATCCAGCCGGAGGGGGTAGTGGCCAGGGTTCTGGGTGGAAGGATCGTGGAAATTGAATGTGAGGATAACGTTACTGTCAGGGGTGTTCTTTGCGGCCGGTATGTAATGGCTATTACGCACGGAAAAGCTCCCCAAGGAGATTAGGCGATAACAGGAAATGCTAGCAGTGCCAGTCCGATCTCAAAGTAAAGATTGACCTGGGTTGGCGTTGTGCCATATAGTTTGAACATATGAACAACCGGGGGACAAAAAATGGAAAGGAGGTGTTAGATCTAAACGGCGTGTTGCCCAAATCCCTGGAGCGAACATTAAAGAATTTTTGGTAAGCATTCTTAGTGAAGCGGCACGCCCGCAAATCCCATAGGGGATTTGAACAACAGCCCGTAAAGGCCTGATATTTCTACTAACCAAGAAAGGGGGGACACATTATATGCATTTCAAAAAGATCTTCATACTTATAGCTTTAACCCTGGCCATTGGATTTTTTGGTTGTGTTGAGAGGAAGGTGGAGGCGCCCACACAGGAGCGAATCACAAAGAATTTGGTTCCACCGAAGGCTGAGGTTAAGGGCGAGAATTTTCTTATAGAGCTTAGCGCCCTTCAAGTCACCACGATTGAAGACATAACTTCTAGAGAGATCGTCGAAACCCCGAAGCTCACGGGTCACATGGTAATAACCAACAAA
The DNA here is from genome assembly GCA_013375335.1 of Desulfobacterales bacterium. Classification (GTDB taxonomy): domain Bacteria; phylum Desulfobacterota; class DSM-4660; order Desulfatiglandales; family B25-G16; genus JABXJZ01. The sequence goes on along the minus strand of JABXJZ010000029.1, from coordinate 719 downwards.
TCGAAAGGTATGCTGGATATCCAAGGGGTCACCGTTGAATACTTGGACCAAGCTGGGAAGCCAATCCGTTTTGAATCTGGAGAGAAAATTGCGACAGCTTCTTTGTACTTGAGGACTACCAAGCCTGAGCAAACTACCGAAGGGACTTTGGATGTCACAATCCCAAGGAAGGCTATCAAGGAAAAGGCATTAGGAAAGATAGAAATCAGCCTGGTCTACATCCCGTCCCCTCTTAACCGAGAGACTATTGTTTTCCCTGAAAGGATTGAATAGTTCGTTACCAATCGGTAGATAGGTAGGTTTGGAGTTTAAGTACATTCTGTTTGGTGTATAGCGGGAAGCGAAGCGTAGCCAATCAAATCAGTTAGAGCGTAAAGTTACAGAAGTTAAAACAACAATTGTATTGCGAAATTGTCGAGCGCCCATCCTGTGTTCTTATTGCCTTATAAAAAAGGATGGGACCTAACCGAGCGGGGTTTTTGTACCCCCATAAAAAAGGCTTCACCGGGGGAAGGGGGGTTTATGGGCCGGGAGCCTTCGATCAGCAAGGAAATCAACCTTGATCTTTCTATTCTGTAGCTTGGCAGGGGCCAGAACCACACCGATGATCTCAAGGGCCCCATGTTCCCAATAGGGGCCGGGGGCAAACCGCCCTTTCCGGTCAACGCTCAGGGAGTATGACGTCGTCCAGTCTTCGATTCGGATGACGTATGAGCAGT
>JABXJZ010000211.1 GCA_013375335.1 Desulfobacterales bacterium | reverse complement strand
TTTGCCATCCATGAGTATGTAAAGTCCTTCCAAAAAGTGGTATCTCATATCTCTGTAAGGTAGTATTTTGTTTCAGATTTTTGGATGAACTTATGGCCAGGTAGCTTAACTATTTGATATTTAAGCCATTTTTTTCCGGATTGATTTGGCACGGTTGTTGTATCAAGTGAAAGAGTGAGTAGGTGTTTGTTCTACCCTAAACAATGTGGGTCTTTGTAAGAGGACACTCATTGCTACGGCTGATTTGAGAAGAAACAGATGACACATAGGGGACTCATTCTGGACCTCTTTGAGCAGCCCAAGGACTGGATTGGGCGGAAAGTAAAGGTGGCGGAACTACATTTGTCTGATATCTCCCCTGCCGATTTAGAAAAGATCCTTGAGATTCAGCAGCTATTGGGTAGGACTTGGAAAACCAGGCGAAAGGGAAGGGAGAAAAGGAGGATTGAACGACTGCCTTGATTTGGCAGCATACCTAAACCGTTCCGCACCACTTCAGCCTCGTCACCATGCTCTCTCTTCGGTCCTTCAGAATTTGGTGACAATTCATCATTGTCGTGCCCTTTGTCTCCATTTTTCCGCAATGGCTTACCCTCGCTCTCTTGACAGGACACGCTGTTTCGTACCTCCCCTGATGGGATTTGTTCTGTTGAGTGATTTATCCCCTTTCCGAGTCGGGGATTAGGTGATCCCATACGGATAGATGGAGTTGAAGAAGGCGTTCTCTATATGACGAGCGTTGGTTAGCGTCGAGGATAAGGGGGAAGGGATCGATTGCTAAGTCCAAAACAATACATATAAGACTAAAATTGTACAATAGCATAATTAGTTGAAATCAATAGATAATATTAGATTTATGGCTTTCCGCGAGGTCTAAGTTTAGACAACTCTCCCGTAAGTTGCCGTTGGCAAATCAGCGGGGATGATGCTCTAAGCCACCTGAGCTCAACGCTGAGATGGCTCTTCATTGGGTGTTTGTGGCTACAACCCTCCTGGTTCGAAATCGACCTTCAAGACATCTGGCATCAAATTTGCGACTTGGTTGGGCAACGGGGTTTAACGCCTTTGCCATTCCCCGTGCACTAGGGGTGCTTCACAAATCGGGAATAGTCCTGAGCCCTGCAGTGGGGGGCCATACTGATGTCCTTCAGCACCGTAATTGTGGCAACCAGCGCAGGTTTTTGCGAATGGCGAAATGATTATCGGCAAGATACGGATAGCTCCTCACCGAGGAGGTGGACCTCCCCAAAGCTTGCGGAGTTCTGGTGTGTTTACAGGAAAGGAGACTGGAAATGAATACTGCCCTCGGATTTCTAAAAGATGTAGTTGTCCAGGCCCCAGGTTATGAATGGGGTCATGGACCGGGGATGATGGGGTGGGGATACGGCACGGGATGGTTTGGGAGTGTCCTCATGAGTGCTTTCTGGATCGCCCTGATTGTGGGAATCATTTTTCTCATCCGGTGGCTGGCCGTGTCGACGAGAGGGGGGGCCCGATCAGAGGATTCTGCCCTAGAGATCCTTAAGAGAAGATATGCTCGGGGCGAGATCGACAAAGAGGAGTTCGAGGAAAAAAAGAGGGACCTCGTCTAGCTTACCGACAAAATACAAGGAGTAATAGAGGTGAAGATCAGCAGAAGGACGTTTTTGAAGACGACATTGGGGGCTGTCCTGGCTACCGGTTTCCCGGTATTTTCTCCTCCACATGCCCTCTCCAAGCCAAAGAGATCGGTGAGGGAGTTTCGTTTCTCCGCATCAAAGGCAAGAGTGAATCTCGGAGCCGGGCCCGACTTTACTGCATGGACCTATAATGGCCAGGTACCCGGGCCGGAGATTCGGGTCCGTGAGGGAGACATCATACGGGTAGCTCTCACGAACCATCTCCCGGAGGGAACAACTATCCACTGGCACGGGCTGCCGGTGCCAAATGCTATGGATGGTGTTCCAGAGGTCACTCAAAAACCTGTGATGCCGGGAGAGACCTTTGTCTACGAGTTCGAGGCTAGGCCAGCGGGGAGTTATATCTATCACTCACATGTCAACTACCAATTAGATCAAGGGCTCTATGGACCCCTGATCATCGAACCCTCCCACCCGCGTGAGGTATATGATCGTGAATTTACCTTACTGCTGGAGGACTGGGTGATGAAGGATGGAGGTGGGATAGCCGATACAAAGCGCCGTCCGCCCATGGGCATGATGATGCGCGGTATGATGAGGAGGAGAGGGCGCTTAAGCACAAGGGGCAGGCCTCTGTTGGAGCCCGTTTACGATGGGTATGCCGTAAACGGCAGGATGTATCCCGCGGCGAAGCCCCTTATAGTGAGCAAAGGGGACAGGGTAAAACTGAGACTGTTGAATCCTTCATCGGCTAGTATCTATGATCTTCAACTGGCAGGCCATTCCTTGACAATCACCCATGTGGACGCCAATCCCATTAAGCCAGTGGAGACCGATGTTCTCCGCATCGGCATGGGCGAGCGGTACGATGCGGAGTTTGTGGCCAACAATCCTGGCCACTGGCTTTTAGCGGCCCGGGAGGGGGGATTCGGTGAGGGGATGCTTCGCATCCCGGTACAATATGGAGGGGTCAGGAGAGAGGAGCCGGTTGCACCGATATTCCGTCGCGGACTACGTCTTGCAGCCTACTGGGATTTTCAAGCCCTTTACCCCTCTGATGAGGCGGTCTCAGGGCCCGCAGACCGGTCCTATCCTCAGACGCTGAGTGGAGGCATGCACTCTCCGTTCTGGACGATCAATGGGCGAGTCTATCCTGATTCTGAACGTCTCGTTGTGCGAAAAGGAGAAAGGGTACGGATGGCTTACTGGAACCACAGCATGATGCCGCATCCCATGCACCTGCATGGGCACTTTTTCAAGGTGGTGAATGCTTCACTGCCAGAAAGGCGGTGGATCCTAAAGGACACTATCATCGTAGATCCCATGGAGCGGGTTGAGATCGAATTCCTGGCTGACAACCCGGGAGACTGGTTTCATCACTGCCACAACCTCTACCACATGGAGGCAGGAATGGCTAACGTGGTGGTATATGAATCTTAGCGCTGAGATCGGTTCTGTCCAAAACTATATACATGAACAGGTGACAAATAAGTCAGATCTATTTTCTAACGCTGATTACGGCGAGCCCTTAAGTGGCTATCACGTTTGGTATTTGGAATCTAACCCTCCTGTTCCCAAATCAAAGCTCAAAACATCTGGCATCAAGGTTGCCTGAAAAGACTTTTTCAGCTTTACTCTGCATGAAAACCGGGTACAAGATGGCGCAGCTTACACGGATTTTGGTAAGGCGATTGGTGGCTAAAGGGATGCAGGCCAGTACCATTCCAGCCTATGTCAGAGACCTTGCTAACACTATAGTGGCTCATGGAAACTCCAGCCTCCGGGAATTGAACAGGCGACTGCAGTCATTGGGCTGGGATGAATTTGAATTGGATGATTATACCCTGCAGCTGATTGTAGCGACCTTTGAACCTGACCCGGCATATAAACCACCACACTGGTTTGACCGAACCTTCGATCCTCAAGGCCTCGATGAGGTAAGTGAGGAGAGGGAATGCGCGCAAGCGCTCCAGATAAACCACAACAAACCTGTACCGGACTGA
>JABXJZ010000210.1 GCA_013375335.1 Desulfobacterales bacterium | reverse complement strand
GCAGAGAAGACTGTATTCAAAGTGCAGGCATATGGCTGGGGTAAAAAAACCTGGATCGAAGATGAGATTCTCCTTGGAGAGATACGAGATATCCTGGCCGCAGGGGGCAGGCATGTTGCCTATTACCCGGATAACTTCTGGCTAAACAAGCCGACCCTTAAAAAGGTAAAGCTTGCTATGTCAACCAAGATTTATCCATTTGTCCCATCAACCGAGTTCTATACCCTGATTCCCTGAGATAAATGGTACTTAAATTCTTTCAATTTGTTAATGACTTTGTATATCTGTATCCCCTTCTCATGAGTTTTGTCTGGATGATTGGCGCGCTCATATTTTACTGGCGTCTGGAATGGAGGCCCGATAATCCCCCTACCCTTAAAGAGTATCCCTTTTTTTCTGTACTGATCCCCTGCCATAACGAGGAAGGGCAGATAAACGATACCGTAGTCCAGCTTTTGGAGCTTGATTACCCGAAATACGAAATCGTCATCATAGATGACGGGAGTACAGACAACACAGCTTCTATACTCCATGACCTTTCCAAGACACATAAACGGGTCAGGGCTGTGTATTTAAAGGAAAACCAAGGCAAGGCTGCCGCTTTGAACGTTGGTTGCCTGATTGCCAGGGCTGATTTGATCCTCACGATAGATGCTGACGCATTCTTAGATCCAAAGGCCCTCAAATGGATGGCCTGGCATTTTGTCACATTCCCGCGAGTGGGCGCTGTTTCTGGAAATCCAAGAGTCCTAAACCGCACCACTCTGCTCGCCAAGATCCAAACTGGCGAGTATTCCACCATCATCGGGCTCATCAAAAGGACCCAAAGGGTACTGGGAAAGCTCTTGACCGTATCTGGAGTGATAGCCGCCTTTCACAGACAAGCGCTCGTGTCGGTGGGGTTGTTGGACACGGATATGGTCACCGAAGACATAGACATTACCTGGAAGCTTCAGAAGCGGTTTTGGGATGTTCGTTACGAGCCTCGCTCCATTTGCTGGATACTGGTCCCTGAAACACTAAAGGGCCTCTGGCGGCAGCGTTTACGTTGGTCCCAGGGCGGTGTGGAGGTGCTTAGAAAGCACCGGGACATCTGGCAAGACTGGAGGCAGCGCCGGTTATGGCCAGTATACCTGGAGTATGTGTTCAGTGTAGTCTGGGCCTATGCTTTTTGGACGCTTGTTACCCTTTGGGCTTTGACAGAAGTCTTCAACCTTACTCTGCCCATGAGGCTCGTACCTCCCATACCTCCCGCATGGGCAGGATCGATCCTTGCCCTCACCTGTATAACCCAGTTCGCGATCAGCCTATGCGTAGACCACATTTATGAAAAGAAGATGGTAAGATATTTGTTCTGGGTTATCTGGTACCCCTTCATGTACTGGATGATCGGCTCCCTGACTGTGATAGTAGGTGCTCCCAAAGCACTTCTAAAGAAAAAAGGCGCTAGGGCTGTTTGGCGAAGCCCTGATCGCGGAATTGAGACACTGCAGCCTCATTCATCGATAAACCTGTGCCAGAGATAGAGATCAGAGATAATCCGAAGTTAAAGAGCTTCCTTAGGAACGTTGGCGAGTGGAGCTTTACCACTCTGATGTGGGCTTTGTGGCTATACCTGTTTCTCCCCCTGTTGAATGTCATCTTGTGGTTCTTGGGAATCCGTTTTTTCTATGTGGAAGTATTCGAGAAAGCAGGCTACGTGCAATTGCTGAACCTTCTGAACAAGATTGGTTGGGGCATCCTGGCAGTGTTCGCGATACTTCGCTGCTGGGGTTATTATAATTATATCAGGTTTGGAAGGAAAGACAGGCGTAAGAGCACATCTTCTACGACGGTCGAACAACTGTCCGAATCTTTTAATCTGCCACCTGAGAAAATCTTAGAGCTGCAATCGCAAAAAGAAGTGGTATGGCCCCCGCAACACAACCTAAACCAGGGTGCTGCTGATCCAAAAGACTACTTGCCAATAGCCTTGAGTACCGCACGGGCGAGTTCCATTTCCGGCTCTGCACCCACGACACTATGCTGCTCATTGATGACCGTGTGTGGCACTCCATGGACATTGTACTTGACGGCCAGAAAGGAAAACTCCGAGCTCTCCACCATATCCGCGGTGATATGGTCACTGGCCATGGCGAAGCGGTGGGCAGTGCGGACCGCACCCGGACAATACGGTCAAGTAGGAGAAATCAAGACCTGCATGTGTACAGGCTTATCAACCTTGGCCAGTTCGGCCATTACTTCCTTGCTCAGTCCGGGGTCCCGTCCTCCAACGTCCTTGATATCCTCTACCAGGGCAGCAAACTCATAACCCGCAGGGACCCCGTAAAAGCGTATGCCATAATCCCTATCACCTACCAGCATTATGGCGGGAATCTTGTCCACTCCGTACTTCTTGGCCAGGTCCGCCTCGGCCACAAAATCGTGCACCTCAAGAGAGAGCCTGTCTGAAAGGCCAGAGATCTCCTCAAGCATCATCCTGGTCATCTCACAGTGTGGGCACTCCATCTCCTGGGTGAACATGACGATCTTTACATCCTTCTCGATATCCTTGAAGGCCTGTGTCAGTTTTTCCCTGTCTTTTTCCTTCAACACACCCATGACGCACCTCGCTAAAGCAAAGACTTGTTGATAAGGTAATCATACGCGGATAATGCTGCCTTTGCGCCCTCCCCGGCGGCAATTACGATCTGCTTATGGGGCACGGTGGTAACGTCACCAGCGCCATAGAGCCCTTCTACACTGGTGCGACAGGAGCAGTCCACGATCACCTCGCCTTGCTCATTTAAGTCCACGAGGTCCTTGACCGACTCGTTATTGGGTATAAGGCCAATCTCCACGAATATGCCGTCTACGTCCAGCTTGGCCTCCCTCTCATTCTCCCGGTCCTTGACAACCACACCGGTCACCCTGTCCTTGCCCTCGATCCTGACAACCTGGTGATGATCGAGTAAGCTCACTTGATCCGTCTGCTCCACTCTTGCTTGCAGAGCCGCATCCGCCTGCCACCCTTTGATGAAGTTCACAAGGGTGACCTCTGCCCCCACCTTCAGCAGGTCCACAGCCGTCGTAAAGGCCGAATTACCACCGCCGGCCACAACCACCCTTTTGCCCTTGAAAAAGGGTGCATCGCAGGTGGCGCAATAGGCTACACCTCTTCCCACCAGCTCCTTCCCTCCTGGAACCTCGAGCGGACGGTGGCGTTTACCGGTGGCCACTATCAGGGTGCGGCTTGAAAAGACCCTGTCATCCTCTGTGTGAACTTTGAAGGTGTCCGCCTCCTTCTTGCATTCAGCAGTAGCAGTACCCAGGCTGACGGGTATATCAAAGCTCTTCACGTGCTCCTCAAACATATCGGCGAGGTCCTTGGCGTTTATGCTCTGAAACCCCATCCAGTTCTCCACTTCCGAGGTTTCCCTCACCTGGCCTCCGAAATCCTTGGTGACAATGGCGAGCTTCATCATCTTCCTGGCAGCATACACCGCAGCGCTCATGGCCGCCGGACCCCCTCCCAATATGAGGAGATCGTAGATGACATCCAGCTCAGGCTCCTTTGCCTGCTCCAAAAAAGAAGTATCCAGTGAAAAGGTCGGAAAATCCACGTAATACCTCCTTACTCCAGTTGTTGCCGTTCACCTGAC
>JABXJZ010000209.1 GCA_013375335.1 Desulfobacterales bacterium | reverse complement strand
CGGCATTAATAGAAACGCCAAATGACAAAACCCAAATGCCAAATCAAACCTCAATGCTTCAATGCCAAGGCATTCCCATTTGGCTTTGGATTTTGACATTTATTTGAACTTTGCAACTTTGGCATTTGACATTCTCGAGAGGCACTGTCAATGCAAGATCTTTTTATTGGCATCTATGGCACCTTATGATAGTCCTAGGATTTCCTTCAGCCTCTTTGCGTTCTTAACGGCATAGCCCTTATAATCGTTGTCGAAGTAAAGGTAGGTATCCTTGGACCAATCTCTGATCTTTTGGGCATATGTCTGAAGTTCCTTCTCCGAGTAATCAGAGGCATAGAGTCTTCTGGAGCCATGGAGCCTGATATAGAAAAACGTGGCTGTATCCTCCTCGATATAGGGATAGCGTCCGGCGGTATCGGAGACACAGAAGGCGATGTTGTTATCCCTGAGTATGTCTACTGCCCTCTTATCTGTCCAGCTTGGATGTCTCACCTCAAGGGCATGGAGATAGTTTCCCCTGAGGTGTTGGCAGAACTTGCTGAACACCGCCTCATCAAAGGAGAGATTGGGTGGGAGCTGGATCAGGATTGGCCCCAGTTTTTCCCTTAACATCTCGACAGAGCTGAAAAACCTCTCGAGAGGTTCCTCGGGATCCCTTAGTCTCTTGATGTGGGTGATATATCTATTCGCCTTTACTGCCCACAGGAAATGATCAGGTGTCCTTTTTCTCCAGTTTTCAAAGGTCTGGGGTTTGGGGAGGCGATAAAAGCTGGCATTTAACTCAACCGTACCATAGTGCTTGGCATAGAAATCGAGCCACCGCCTCTTGGGACAATCCTCAGGATAGAAAACCCCACTCCAGTGGTCGTAGATCCAGCCGGAAGTACCGATGTGGATTTGAGGCTTCATGTGGTTATTGGAGATGTTTGATCGATCCTGTCGCCTTAGACTTGTTAATGATATCTCTTTGTGTATATTCTACATTCAAGAGAAATGAGATGCCTAATGATATCGATTGATAGCTATCAGTTGGTGATTGGTAAGCACAACCAACAGCTATAATAGTGAACAATATGACTTAAATCAACGGACTACAAACAACCATCAACGGACATTATGGCTAAAGAGAGCACGTAAGATATGCAGGATAAGCACCGTTTGACCATCCAAGCCCAGGAGATACCACCCGTCGTCCTTGATATCTCACGGAGGCTTATGGGAAAGGGTTACCAGGCCTTTATCGTTGGAGGGGCGCTGAGGGATTCCTTGCTCGGTCAGCAGGCCCAGGATTGGGACGTAGCTACCGATGCCAGGCCAGAGGACATTCATGAGCTTTTTTCGGACATGACGCGCTTTGATTTGAAACATGGAACCGTTACCCTGGTCTTCAGGAAGAGGCATTGCGAGGTGACTACCTACCGAGGTACCGGCGGATATGGGGCGAGCATTGAGGGGGATCTTTCCCACAGGGACTTTACCTTTAATGCCATGGCATATGACATTACCAATAAGAGGATCATAGACCCCTTCGGCGGCAAGGAAGATATGACAAGGAATGTTGTCAGGGCGGTGCTGAACCCAATAGAGCGATATAAGGAGGACCCCTTGAGGATGATGAGGGCTATCAGGTTCTCCCTGCAGCTTGGATACTCGATTGAGCCTGATACCCTCATGGCTATACATTTCATGGCACGGGCTATTGATAGGGTAGCTCAAGAGAGGGTACGGGATGAGCTTTTGAGAATCCTAACGGTCAGGAAGCCCTCGGTTGGCTTTAGCCTTATGAGGAAAACGGGCCTCCTCAAGGGGATCTTACCCGAACTGCTCGAGGGATACAGAAAACGACAGAATAATTATCACAAATATACTATATATCGACACACTATGGAGACGGTTGACTCCATTGAGAATGATCCTCTCTTACGGCTATCTGCCCTGTTTCACGATGTTGCAAAGCCACGCGTGAGGAAAAAGGCCAACGGCAGGTGGAGATTCTTTGGCCACGCCGAGGCCAGCGCTGTGCTCACCAAGGAGATCATGCTCCGGCTACGGTTTAGCAATGAGTGGATCGATCGCGTGACCCACCTGGTCGCCCATCACATGTTTGACTATAAAAAGGAGCTGAGCGACAAGGCAGTAAGGCGATTTATCAAACGGATAGGGAAAGATAATATTGACGATATTATAAGCCTCAGAAAAGCAGATGACCTGGCACATGGGCCGGGAAGGATTGATGAGAATCAGATCGAGGAATTTAGAAGTAGAGTTAATGCGCAAATCAAAAAATCATATCCTTTATCCATCTCCGATTTGGCGGTCGATGGCAATGATGTAATGATTGTACTGGGCTTAGAACCTGGTCCCAAGGTCGGCAAAGTTCTCAATCGGCTCCTTGAAGTGGTAATCGAAAAACCAGAGCACAATCAAAGGGATAAGCTCATGGAAATCTTAAAAGATATGAGGGAATACTAAAGAGTAAGCTCTACCGTACGAACGCGATGAAGGATTGGAGGAACGATCCATGCGGTTTCTAAAAGGCTTTTTTCTCGCTTTGTTTTTGCTGGCGGCCGCTGGGAGTGTTTGTCTGGCGGATGATTCGGTCACGAGAATCAACCTGGAAGTCAAGGAGTTCCAGCTAGAAAATGGTATGCTATTTCTGGTCGTGGAGCGTTCGACAACACCGCAGGTTGCCTGCCGAGTCGCGATTCGCGCTGGTTCGGCGCTTGAAGAGGCTGGCAAGACCGGTATTGCCCACCTGCTTGAGCACATAATGTTCAAGGGCACAAAGAATTTCGGGACACTCGACCCCAAAAAGGACCAGGAACTGCAGGAGCAGATCGAGGCAGCCTACCAGGTGGTCCTCGATGAGCAGCGCAAGCGCAACCCCAACCGAGAGCTGATTAAGGCAAAGCTCGCCGAAATGGAAAAGCTCCGGCTCCAGGTACAGAAGATCTACGTTCCCCAGGCATTTTCATCACAGTTGGGAAGGAACGGCGCCGTGGGCGTCAACGCTTTTACTACTGAGGACCAGACTCAATACATCATGTCGGTGCCATCTGACATGCTCGAGCAATGGTTCTCGATCGTCAGTGAACAGTTGTTCGAACCCTCCTGGCGGGAGTTTTACGTGGAAAAGGAGGTGGTCCAGCGCGAGTGGGCTTTCCGCTACATCAACAGCCCGAATGGCGCTGCCTGGCTGGATCTAAACGCGACGGCCTATACTGCGCACCCCTACCGCAATCCAACCATTGGCTGGAAATCTGATATGGAGACCTATAGCACTAAAGACGCCATAGAATTTCACAAGCGATACTACAACCCGAAGAATGCGGTCTGTGTGCTGGTGGGCGATGTGACAGTCGAAAATGCCAAGAGGCTGGCGAAGATTTATTTTGAGAGATATCCCCCAACCAGGCGAGCACCTGAGGAGGTAACCAAGGAACCGCCGCAGCAAGGCCCCCGGAAGAGCGTCCGGTTCCTGAAAGGAGCCCGCACGCCACTTGTTAGAATCGGTTTCCACGCTGCTCGTATGGGTACGGAGGATTTCTACGCTCTGGATGTAATGACCATGGTTTTGAGCCACGGTCGTGGCGCCCGCATGACCCAAAGCACTGTCAACAAGGGCCTAGCCGTTCAGGCATGGG
>JABXJZ010000208.1 GCA_013375335.1 Desulfobacterales bacterium | reverse complement strand
ATTGAAAAATTAAATAAAAAGTCAAGTCAAAATAGGATTCTCTTATAATGTCAGGGGGTCTTATTCTATGATGGGCAGGAAGGGAGTTAGGAGAAGCCCTTTTTCTCCTCCAAGAACTGGAGTAAGGCTTCGGTTGCTGGGGAAAGGGACCGCCCTCGCCTGTAAACAATAAAGAATTCTCGATCCAAATCGAGATCCTTAACGGGGATTTTCCTTACTAACCCCAGCCTGATTTCCTTCTCTATTGCTCGTTCAGAAATAAGGGATACCCCGGCCCCGCTCTCCACAGCTCTTTTCACTGCGGCAGTGCTTCCCAGCATCATGACTACGTTCAAATCCTCTTCTCTTACACCTGCTTCATGTAACTTCTGCTTCACGGTCGCCCTGGTGCCAGAGCCACTTTCGCGCAGGATAAAGGGCACTTTTTTTAATTCCTCCACCGTAACCGCCTCGCCCTGCAACCAGCTGCGGTTTACCGGGGCGATCAACACGAGCTTCTCGGTGGTAAAGCTAGTGAAGACTAATTTGTCGCTTTTTTCCCTTGTCCCGACTACTCCTATCTCTACTTCAGCGTCCGTTACTTTCTCAACAATCTCCTTCGTATCGCCAATAACGAGGTTGATGTCAATGCCGGGGTGCTTCCCCTTGAATTCAGCTAGGAGGCTGGGGAGGATATATTCTCCAGGAATGGTGCTCGCACCCATTGTAAGCCCTCCTTTCATCAGCCCCTTAAGCTGCTCAATGGCTTGCTCTGCTTCATTCACTGCTTGCAGAATCCTGCGGGCATGGTGATACAGCACTGCTCCCGCCCCGGTCGTGGTTACTTCCCTGCCTTGACGATCGAGTAGTCTTGCGCCGAGCTCTCGCTCTAATGAGTTGATCTGTATGCTTACCGTAGGTTGGCTTAAGTGTATAGCCTCGCCTGCTTTAGAGAAGCTCTTATTCTCAACCACAGCACAAAAGGCCCTCAGCTGATTAAGCTCCATGCTTATTTTCAAACTAATCCGTTTTTAGTTTTTTGATGAACTCCTCAACCTCTTCCGCGCCCTCTGCATAGAAGTTCTCCTCATCCGGTTCCAGGTGCCTTAGAAGCCTGAGGAACTCACCTGCGTGGACGCGTTCTTCATCGGCTATGTCCTTGAGCACTTCTATGGCAAGCTCATCATCAATCGATTCAGCAAGCTGCATGTAAAGCTGGACTGCCTCATACTCCGCAGCAACCATAAATCGTATCGCACGGACCAATTCCGCGTGTGTCAGCGTCCTGTCATTTGCCAGGACGTTGAATGGGATTCCGAATTCGGGCATGATCAAACCTCCTTATCAATGAACTTTAAGCCCTGTCCTTGTAGAATGATGCCAGCAGGTCCTTGTCATAGGGAGCCCTCCTGCTCCGGCACACCTCCCGTGGACAGAGCTGACAGCTTTCAAACCTGATTTCCGTTGGAAAATATATTCCCGATACGGATTTGATTGGAATCATGAGGAAGCTCTCGGTCAAGGTAACCCCAATCAGCTCCTCTACATTACCGAAGATTGAGAACAATTGCCTCTGTTGTTCTATTGGCCATAGATCTTGGGACCCTGAGCCAGGACTCATCTTCGATAACTGTCCCAGTGCGTATCTTTCCTTGAGGTGATTGGCAAGATATTCTCTCATTGCATGCAGGGCCATTTCCTTGATTGAATCTAACCAGAATTGTCTTAAAAGATCATCAGATGGAACCACTATCTCATCTAGTTCCCTTCCACATGTGGCAATGTAGGGGAACACCCTTTCTACCTTATCCAGATTGACACGAAGAACGCGGCTTTTAAATATGACTCCCCCAATATCCACTATATCGTAGTTCTTGTGTTGAATGTAGGAGACCTCATAGAGGGCCTTGGGCTTAATTGCAGGGGCCACGGTCTCGATCAAACCCTGAATATCCTCTGCGTTTTTGCTTTCTTTATCTATGTGTAGCTTTTTTAAAAGCCGATCTACATCAAGTTCCATGGGCACATCATCCAATATTTCCATTTCACACTCTCCGTAACTGATATATGAAGTCTAAGGGGGCTTCTCAGCTCTGCGTGGCAGGCAGGACAATCGCCTCAGGAGGCTCTCGCATTGGAACGAAATGCACTGATGGGCGGCCAGCTCCCATTTGTGGATAGAGGTCCATGAGTTTGTAGATGGACTCCGGCATATCCGTTGAGATACATAAGCCTGCGGATGTGGCACGCTCCACCGTAATGGGAAAGTCGTGGGTGAACTGGCCGGTGGTGATCAGCCTGGCAACCTCCTTGGCCTTTTCCTCGGGCATGCATTTTTCGAGGAGCTCAGTTACCAATGAGGTGACTTGGCTGATCGCCTTTCTGGAGATGTCGGCAAGGATCAGTGTCTCATCGTTCACTTTTTCGGGCGTCTTCGTTTCAACTGCCTTAATGATGGAGGCTGCGGGAAGATTGCCTATCTGTGGATCAACCGGGCCGAGTACGGCATTGGGGTCCATGACGATTTCATCAGCGGCGAGCGCGATAAGGGTTCCACCGCTCATGGCATAGTGCGGGACAAAGACCGTGACCTTGCCCTTGTGCTTCTGGATGGCCTGGGCGATCTGCGAGGCTGCAAGTACTAACCCACCAGGGGTGTGGAGGATCAGATCGATTGGTTGATCTTCAGGAGTCAGGCGAATCGCCCTTAAAATCGCCTCGGCGTCCTCGATGTTAATAAACCTTTTAACCGGTATCCCAAACAGGCTGGCAGTCTCCTGGCGATGTATCAAGGTGATTACCCTGCTTCCCCGCTCGTTTTGCATGGCTTCAAGAGCTCCAAGCCGCTTTTTCTCTAGAGATTGCGGAGCGAAGAACTGATAAAGCAGCACTCCAATGAGTAAAATCCAGAACAGAAATCGAACTAAACCTGAAAGCGTGGAAAAAAAAGAAGCTTTGGCCTCCATATCGCAAGTCTCCTCTTAGAAAAGGTTGGTTTCAGGGCTTAAGCTGCTTGTGATATGATGATTACAACAGTCTAGCTCCATTCTTTGACAAAGTGCTCAGGCCCACATACATGGTCTCTCCCTCCTTCGGCAAACCCCTTGCTCCACTGGGAGACAATAGGAAAGAAAGGGGTGTGTGTCAACGAAAAAGGGGCTGGCAGCTAGCCAAGCCGGAGACACAAGCTCACTCCCTCAGCCGTATCGCCCCTCGCCCTTCGCCTCTTGGCTGTCTCATTCTACGTAACAATTTGAAGTTGCTTTAATGGGTTCATGGGTGACCTCATTGTTTGAGCTGCTTGAAAGTTGCCTCCCCCGCAGATATTGAGAAAAATCACCGGAGATGATACCCTAGGGGTAGCCTGTTGGGAAAGATAGACCTTTCCGAGGCTTATACAGATCAATAATTACGGAGAGGCTTTCATGAAGCTCAAGGGAAAAGTTGCCCTTGTCACGGGGGCGGGACAGGGAATAGGCAAATCCATAGCCTTCAAATTCGCCGCAGAAGGGGCCGATCTTGCTCTATTCGATATTAATAAAGACACCTGCACGGAGACGGCAGAGGAGTCCAAGGACCTGGGCGGAATGTGCAAGGTTTATGCGGTCGATGTAGCAAGCAGGGAGCAGGTGAAAGGGGCATGTAAAGAGGTGCTGACCGCCTTCGGAAGGGTG
>JABXJZ010000207.1 GCA_013375335.1 Desulfobacterales bacterium | reverse complement strand
AAATAAACCATTTTGAAACGACCCAGTAAGGGTCCATGTTATAGGGCATAACAAAAAAAAGACACCCATACCCTCTCTTTAATTGCTAGTTCTAAATTTGATAAATAGCTGTTGCTTTTCTCGTTAAAAAACCGGTAATGCTCCCGATAGAGCTGGACAAGGATGATTGGGGGGCATAAATGCAGCGGGGATGGGCCATGGATATCCTTGTGTATATAATCAGGCCCCGCAGGCCATGACTACGCCTCCATCGAAATGAGAGGGCATGGGTAACTGGCCCTTGACAAAGAGGGTAGCATTAACAGCGAGGGTAATCCCAAATGAAAGAACAATATCTTATCGGGGTCGATGTGGGGACCGCCTCTGTCAAGGCTGGAGTTATTAGCCTCTCCGGAGAGCTTATTGGTGTAGAGAGCGAGCCATCAAATCTTATTAGCCATGGGCAAGGGCACATGGAACAGGATCCGGACGAGATGCTTTCATCCGCCTTAAGGACGATCAAACGCGTGCTTGATAGAACCATGGTTACCCCCAGCAGGATCCTTGGAATGAGCTTTGATGGTCAGATGGCGGGGATCATGGGGATCGACAAGAACTTTCGACCAGCGACGCCATATGATTCATGGCTCGACACGCGATGTGCTCCCTATGTGGAATTGATGAGGGAAGGAGCTGGTGAAAAGGTCTTGGCCAGCACAGGGTGCTACCCAAGCACCAATCATGGTCCCAAGCTGTTGTGGTGGAAACAGGAACACCCGGAGGCCTTCAAGAGAATATTCAAATTCATACTGCCAGCGGCCTACATTGCCGGACGGCTTGCAGGCCTCAAAGGTGAAGAAGGTTTCATCGATACCACCTATCTGCACTTCTCAGGATTTGCGAAGACTGAAAGCGGAGAGTGGAATATTGAACTTGCTCGAGTTTTTTCTTTTCCAGAGGAAAAACTCCCTCGCATTGTTTCTCCCATCGAACCGATTGGAAGCCTTGTAGGTGAGTTTACAGGCCTGACAGGGCTCTTGGAGGGAACCCCCATTATCGCTGGATGCGGAGACACCATTGCCAGCATGGTGGGAGCCGGAGTTGTCGAGCCGGGCCAGGCGTTTGATGTTGCCGGCACGGCCTCAGTGTTTTCAATTTGTGTCGACTCGTTCAGGCCTGATGCAACTACCCACACTCTGATTACATCACGATCCATATTTCCGGGGGTTTACTATGCCTATGCCTATATTAATGGGGGGGGAATGTGCCTAGATTGGTTTAGGGAAAACTTCATGGGTCATGGCGATGATCTGGAAGGCCTCAATCGTCAAGCAGAAGAGGTCCCTGCGGGATCTCAAGGGCTCTTCTTTTTACCCCATTTAGCAGGCCGGGTTTGCCCAGGAATGCCAGAATATCGTGGGCTATGGCAAGGGTTTGACTTTTCTCACAAACCAAAGCATTTCTATCGATCCATCTTGGAGGGCATCTCCTATGAATACGCCACCTACCTCAATCGTGTGAAGAGGCTATACCCTGATTTAAAGGTCAAAAGTATTCGAGGGACGGGTGGGGGAAGCAAGAGCCCATTATGGAACCAGATCAAGAGCAGCGTCCTTAATCTTCCATATGAAAATCTAAAGACAGCGGAATGTGGGGTGATTGGATCTGCTTTCACAGCAGGTGTAGGCGTTGGAGCGATCTCGAACCCCAGCGAGGCGATCGGGCGCTTTGTAATGCCGGAGAATGACTGGAAGCCAAACCTCACGCAGGTAAACACCTACCAAAAGCTGATTCCGGTCTATTCAGAGATACTCGAAAAATCTGGGCCCCTTCACAAACTTGTCCGTGAAGCGACGGGTTAATGCTCAGGCCTAAAGCTCAAGGGATTGTCTCACAGAATTCATTCCCCCCTGAACATTTTTCAAGAGGCTCAGGGCATAAATTTTTTTAGAAACTTTATCATGGGTGGATCAAAGTAAGAAATGCATGAAGCCTATGGGTACTATGCCAAATCATAAAATCTATACATATGAGGCCTTAGGGTACACTCAACTGTTAATAATACACGTATTGAAGGGAGTAGTAGCATGCAGAAAATCCTAGTTACGCCGCGCTCTTTGACGAAGAGTGGCCATCCCGCATTAGACAAACTCAGCGAGAGGGGTTATGAACTAGTTTTTTCAACGCCTGGCAGACAGCCTTCAGAAGATGAGATTATCGGATTGCTCCCGGGATGTGTGGGATACCTAGCCGGTGTGGAAAAGATTTCCTCCAACGTCCTGGAATCTGCAAAAGATCTAAAAGTCATTAGCAGGAATGGGAGTGGCATAGATAATATTGATGTGGAATCCGCAAAGAGATTAAATATTCGCATATGCAACACAGAAGGAGCAAATGCCAGAGGTGTGGCTGAGCTGACAATCGGGCTAATGTTTTCACTTGTACGATCTATTCCCTCTCAGGATGAAAAGATGAAAGAAGGGGTATGGGAAAGGATAAGAGGCATCGAACTTGAGGAACGAGTCCTTGGTCTCATTGGGTGCGGACAAATTGGGCAAGAGGTAGCCCTTATTGCTCTTGGATTGGGGATGCAGGTTCGAGCCTATAGACGTAACCCTGATCTATCGTTTTCACCATCTGAAGGATTTCAGTATGTGTCACTGGATGAGCTACTGTCTCAATCCGATATCATAAGTTTACACAGACCAGCGCCTCTGAGCGGTGAGCAATTTGTCACAGCGGAGGTTATAGAAAAGATGAAAAAGGGCGTATACTTAATTAACACAGCCCGAGCAGGCCTTCTTGATGAAAACGCAGTACTTGAAGGACTTGACAACAATCATATTGCTGGTGTGGCAATAGATGTTTATGAAAAAGAGCCACCCGATGATTCTCGTCTGGTCAACCACGATCGTGTAATAGCAACGCCACACATAGGAGGCTTTACCAGAGAGAGCGTCCTGCGGGCCACAAGCCAAGCCGTGGACAATTTGATCAATAATCTGTAGGACCAGTGTTTGACCGTGTCGATTTGGCGTTGTCCAATAGCATCTGTACCCTGTGCGACGAAAGGAAAGGCATTGACCGAGGGAGAGGCACTGGATTATTTTGAGCGCTACGGGGTTATCCCCGCGATTCTGATCGAATCCTCTGAGATTTTGGGTTTACCAGTTCTTTATAGCCTGAGGGGATAGCTGCATAACGCAAGACTTGAGACTTCTCAGGTGACACGAAAATGCCGGATGAAAATCAAAAGAAGGTATAAGGAAACCAGATAATTCGTGATGGAGGCTTGAATGGAAATACGAGTAGAAAATGGGCGTGTCGCCCACCCTTTCTTTGTAGAGATTGATTCTCACAGTGGCAAGATGGATGGCGATGCTACGCATATTAAGAGATTTCTCAGCAAACTGATTAATGTGTTTGCTGATACCGATGCCGCAAAGGATTACTTGAGAAGGCATGGTGATACATTGATATATGAAGTCTATGAAAAAGACATTCCAGAGGCCAATGGGGAGGTGCGGTTTTGCTCAAGCATCACATATCCTGGCAAGATAGGGAATGAATACTTCATGACAAAGGGGCATTTTCACTCAAGACCTGATACTGCTGAGATATATTGTTGTATAAGAGGCAAAGGCTACATGCTTATGGAGAAAGAGGATGGGGAGCATG
>JABXJZ010000206.1 GCA_013375335.1 Desulfobacterales bacterium | reverse complement strand
ATCGGGCCGCCGTCAACAAAGGCCTCGATTCCGTCCAGCACGATGAGCTCGGGTGTAAAGGGTGCATTAATCTCTGCGATCATCTTTCGTTGGTGGGGTGATCCGTGGAGCTCCGTCATGTAGGCATAGCCATGTCGGTGCGTGGGGAGGGCTCCCACGTGGAGCTTCAGTGACATAGTAAACACACCTCCGTACTGGTGCGTCTTGAGACAGCAGGTGGAGATAAGACATTCGGCCTCCAGGATGGGACGGGCAACCCGAAACCCCTCCCGCCAATGGCTCTCCTTGGGCTTTATTTCTACCCAGTCCTTATTGTCCAGACTATCGAAGTCAATTACCGTGACATCCAAGTTTTCCATGAGCGGGACGATACCCTTCTGCTCCATGACCTCTCGGGTCGGCGGGTAGCTTCGCTCGCCGAGGCTCACGGATCTGGCCCCCATCTTCCAGGTCTCCTCCACCAGGGCTACCAGGGTATCGTTGTGCGTTGATCCAGGACAGAGGTCTGCGGTGTTGAAATTGGGTTTAATCAGGACATCCTTGTTCTTTACCGGGTTTATCTTCAGGGCCCTTATCGATGAGCCAACTGCGGATTTTCGATCCTCGGTGCGGAGCAATGCCACACGAGTTGTAGGACGCGCCATAGGCACACCTCCATGTATCCCTAGCAGGAGAGCTCCGCCGGTAGCAGCGGAATACTTTACAAACTACCTCTTGGTGATTCCCGCGTTTAGTGTATCCCCTTTAATCGTTTTTTTGAAAGGAGCTTACCATTAGTGGCCCAGTTTGTTTAGGTCTTTAATGGTGCATAGTATCTAACTGAATTATACAGTTTCAACCGTGGTACAAGATCAACGAATGGCGGTTCAAATAAACACCCTATTTTCCCATTCTCGGGTGAAAAACAGCTGAGATCTAACGACCAAAATCAGTCTTGAACTTACTATTGTAAACCACGACCTCATTAATCACCCTATCTTCCCAAGCCTCTTCTTGAGTCATACAAACCTCGCAATGCCCATCTTTGGCATCCCTGTAAATGCCTATTTGTGATCTAAACCACTATCGCCATAGACTCTTTGATAGCAGATACAACCACATTCCAGGATGCAGAATTTCAGGCCAGTAACCTCTCGCGGAAAAGCTATAAAGATCTGATTGGCAAGCCAGGTGAGTTTATCTGAATTATCAGATTCGATTCTCATAAAAACTCAGTTTATTTGGATAGCCTATGCTTCCTCTTCCACTTTTCTAAGGATGATCCTGTCTTTCCTTTTTGACACCATAAACTTATCTCCTTCTTTGAAACCAAACTTATCTATCAGCAATCTCTTGCTAAGAAGCATATTTCCTCTCTTAGTAACCTTCAAGGTTCTTTTCATTTTCACTTCCGGTTCTGTTAGAATATCCTTAATCTTGCCAGCTTCGACCAATGCATCGTAGTACATCTTTTTCAAAGAAGTTCTTGTTTGAATACCTAGCTTCTCCATTATCTCCTTATCAGGTAAGCCTTTCCTAACCATCTGAATTAGTTTTTTAGCTTCTTCCCTCATACTTTACCCTCCTTTTTAATAGGTATTTACCTTTATCTGAATTGACAGTTTCAACGACTTGTCTCTTCTTCTCCGTATATCTCCTCACTTTGAGTAATCTGACCCTTCAGAGCATCAACAAGGATTTTCGCCTTTCTGGTGTGAGTTCCTCTTCTTTCTCTCGCACAGAAATAGCGGTCCTCAGTCCTTGTATAAGGACTCCGTTCACTTTTCGTAAGGCCCAGAGGTGCTTGGCTGTCTCATTGTCCATGACCTTCCTCACTGCAGTCCAAGTTCTGAGAATTGATCTCTAAATTTTCTCAATTCTTTTTCTAATTTGCCATAATCCTCATTCGCCTCAATTAACCGTTTCATCGCGAGCAGAACATCCATTGGTAGTTCGTTCTTATCAAAGTACTCCAGAAGCCATTCCCACTTCCAATACTTCACACCAAATAACCTCCTGACTGGTTTACCCTTTATGTACTGGTAAAACTTTCGTAGCTCTTCTTGATATGGCTCCTTCTTACATATTTTAAGAACCACGTGGAGGCAGTTTAGCATGTTTATCACATCAGTGCTCTCTACGCGACCTAGGCTATGCGCCACATGGTCTAAAGCCTTCTCATATTCGTCTAACATTATATGATTTTCAATTACTATCAGATTTGCTCTTTCTCGATAAGGGTTAATCTTCAAGAAATCTAGGTAGCAATCAGTAGACCTCCGCAAGTTTTCCTTGCCTCCTAGGCGCTTGTAGGAATGGCCTTTCATTCTAAGGAAATCCGCCCTCAACTTTAAATGATCGAAGCTAGTCTTGTCCAAGAGGGTGAGACCCGAATTCGCATAGGCTATCGCATACCTGTGCTCTCGGCTGTCTTGTAATTCCTCTGCCTTTTCGTAGATCCTTATCATGTCATGCTGTTTAGCTGTAATGTTCTTTAAGAGTAGTGTGGCAAAAGGCACGTTGCCTAGACAAATAAATGACGCCATTAATCCAAAGCCAAGAAAAAAGCATAAGAAAAATACTCGAAGCTTATTCCAGATGAGTCCAACCATGAATGAAAAGATTATAACGATATCAGTGATAGTTCTGATAGGCAACGCATCGAACGCCCCTTTTTCGTTTAATAAGGAACCCGCCATCTGTCTGAGTGCAGTCCCGCCTCTGAGGCTGACTCCGCAACTCACGGTGTTCATCTCTAATCTCCGATATTAAGGTTCACTGTTATTTTCCGATAAGAACTGGAGGCTGGGTGACTTCGACTATGGACGCTACCCTGTTATTTCGTTCTGTACATCCTGCACCATTCCCCTGGCTCATAAACTGATCTCCCAGGCTCCACATGTCCCTCTTTTGGCTTCCCTAGCCCCTACCTCTGCTTTAAGACAGGGTGTGGAAGCTGCAGTACCAATGAAACACCCAACCTCTGTGTAATCTTCATCATCTATACGTACATGCAGATATCCTTCATCACTTGTAGCCCATAGACAACCCCTTTAATTATATGGGGCATCCTCTTGTGCAGAAGCCAACTGTGGGGCATATTTTGTATCCGGGGGATATTCGACGGCGTATGCATAGCCGTCAGAGACACGAGCATAATTTACAAAGGTGCCGTCTACATAAACGTATCTGAGAAGCCTACCATAACTATCCGCTTCAGAAACATCTTTCTCCAAATATCCTTTTTGCTCCTCAATTAATAACGCTAAGTGCCTAGTGGCCTCAGTCGAACACGTTTGTCCTATCTCTGGGGCATCTACCCCTATTACCCTGACTCTTGTGCCATCAGTTAACTCAAATGTGTCGCCATCAATGATTCCATATAGCTCATAGTATCCATCTGGATAATCGGCTATTGCCAGATGGGGGAATTTTAGAAAGACAAAAAAGAAAAGGAGGACACTAGGAAAGATGAGTATTCTGAGGGATCTTCTTATGATAGGGAAACTTGTCACAATCTGATCGTATTCAGATCAGCCTCCTCATCAGTGACTATAAGCTCATCGATCAGCCATTGCTCCCTTACCCTGACCAGGTGGTAGATTTGCTTTTGAGTTGCTTCTACAGCCGCCGCTTTGATTTTGGCTTCCACAATAACAACTGCCCTATCATCTTTTTTAACGTTGGAA
>JABXJZ010000205.1 GCA_013375335.1 Desulfobacterales bacterium | reverse complement strand
GGTAAGGACGAGAAATTTCCAGCTCAACCAGCTTGTTGGCGGATCGAACATTGAATGTGAGAATCTGGATGAGGTGTCCATCGGCCTTGATGGTTGTTTTGGGTGTCAGGTCCACTGCAGGCACAGGTACATTATCAAGGATGGACCGTATGCTGGAACATACGCCCAGGGCCCCGAATATACCAGTCAGGGGGCGTTCGGTACAGAGGTAGGATGCAACAACCTGAATACCATCCTCGTTGGAAATCATCTGGTGAACTCCTACGGTCTGGACACCCTTGAAACAGGGAGTATGATGGCTTGGGCCATGGAATTATATGAGAAGGGTATATTGACCGATAAGGATACCGATGGGCTCAAGCTCGAGTGGGGTAATGACGAGGCAGTCCTTGAGCTCATCAAGAAGATCGCTACCAGAGAGGGAATCGGGGATATACTGGCCGAGGGGCCTCTGAGGGCCGCAAAGAAGATCGGTAAAGGCAGCGAAAAATACCTCGTCCATGTAAAGGGAATGAGCAATCTCCACTCCGATGAAAGACCGACGCCATCCCTGGCCCTTGGCATAGCCACTGGCTCAAGGGGCTCAGATCACCTGAGAAGCAGGCCCGCCATTGACCTCTACAACCTTCCCCTTCCGGTCTTGGAGAAGGTCTATCGCCAGCCTGACGGCTATGACGGTCCGCTTACCAGTGGGTATAATGAATACGAGGGTAAACCGAGGATCGTTATGTGGCAGGAGCTTTGTTATATGGCAGTGGACTGCACTGGGATGTGCAAGTACCACACCGTATTCTTAAGTCCAAATCATCCAAACTTCCCGGAATTTGCAAAGATGATCTACTATAACACCGGCCTTGAGTTTACGCCTAAGGAGATATGGGACATAGCCAATCGCTGCTATACCATAGAAAGGCTCTTTAACATCAGGGAGGGCCTGACCAGGAAGGATGACTGGCTTGTGGATAGGTACTTTGATGAACCCACCAAACTCGGCCTCCCGGTTGCCTATAACAAGAGCATAGACAGGAAGAAATTCAAGGCCATGATCGATGAATACTATAGTCTTCATAAATGGGACAACAACGGAGTCCCCACACCGGAGCTACTGAAAGAACTGGACATTGTTGAGCTTTATCCCGAAGGGGGTCGAGAAAAGGGGGAGGGAAAATAGCTATGGCAAAGATGCTTCTAGTGGATTATGAAAAATGCACGGGATGCAGGCTCTGCGAGCTTGTCTGTTCGGTTAAGCATACAGGTGCCAGCAACCCATCGCGGGCAAACGTCCATGTCGTAAAGTGGGAAGATGAGGGCTTTTACCTTCCCATGCTGTGCCAGCACTGCCTAGAGGCCCCATGTAGGTCAGTATGTCCCACAGATGCCATCTACAGGGACGAAGAGTTGAATCGGATGATGGTGGATTATGATCTCTGCATTGGTTGCAAGGCATGTGTGGCTGCCTGCCCCTTTGGTGCCATGGGATTTGACGAGGCCGAAAAGAGGGTTATCAAATGTGACGTGTGCGATGGGGACCCGCTGTGCGTAAGATTCTGTGACATGAAGGCCATTGACTATGTGGAGGCAACCACCTCTCATTTCGAGAAAATGCGGGATGCAAGCCGAAACTTTGCTGAACTCATGGCCAAGGCCCACGGCCAATAGGATCCTTGAGCGCATTGCCACAGAGAAGAAGCCTCGATACTGATTCAAGAACGGGTGTATAAGGCGAGATGGATTTCGGTTCCTTTGCGGAGGGTCCCCTCTTATGGATCGTATTCTCTGTGTTTATCATTGGAATCCTCGCCAGGGTCGTCTTCTTTTTCTCCCTAATCCTTAAAAGTAGCAAGAATACACATCTCAGATGGAGGTATATCTTAGCGACCTTTGGGCGCTCACTTTTGCCTTTTCATAGTGCCCTTACAAAAAGGCCCCTCTACGCAGTACTGCGCTATGTATTCCACATATGCCTGATTGTCGTTCCCATCTGGTTATCTGGACATATCACCCTGTGGGAAGAATCCAGGTTTGGGTGGAGCTGGCATGCACTGCCAGATGCATTGGCTGATTGGATGACGCTCCTTCTGCTGCTACTTGCTGCCTACTTTCTAACCCGGCGTATCGTAGTTGCGGAGGTCCGCCGTAGCTCCGCTAACTCAGACTACTTTCTGATCGTCCTTACGGCCCTCCCTTTTCTGAGCGGATACCTTTTAACCCACGGAAATCTGGATGCCATTGCTTTTTTGGCAGACAACATGAGGATCATCCACGTGCTGAGTGGTGAGGCAATGCTCATTGCCGCGGTCTTCCTCTTTTATAGAACACAGCTCAACGTGGAAAAATGTACAGGTTGTGCAGCCTGTGAGTTAGGTTGTCCCACGGGAACACTTGAGTCTCGTGATGGAGGGGGACTCCGGGTTTTTGCCTATTCCCATTATCAATGTATCTGCTGTGGGGCATGTGTAGCCCTCTGCCCGGATCAAGCAGCGGAGTTAAGGCATGAAATAGGCCTCGGGAGGTTTTTCCAGACAGTACCCAAACAGGAGATAAGGTCAGTAGAGCTTGCCCTGTGCGGAAGCTGTGGTGCCATCGTTGCACCCGTGCCTCAGGTAGAAAAGGTCCGCCAGGTGATTACCGATGACTTTATTCGTTTCTGTCCCAAGTGCAAGAAGCGTCAT
Organism: Desulfobacterales bacterium; assembly: GCA_013375335.1. Taxonomy (GTDB): domain Bacteria; phylum Desulfobacterota; class DSM-4660; order Desulfatiglandales; family B25-G16; genus JABXJZ01. The sequence continues at coordinate 1,003 of JABXJZ010000205.1, read as the reverse complement.
TCTGCCGAGGGCTTTCATCAACTGGCCCCTTGGGCCAAGAAGCTCAAAAAATAGATCAGCCACCAATAGCACACATCTTTCTTTGAACCCTTTGCTGATGGTCGAGGTTCAGGGGATGACGCTGTGGCTTGAGGTCCACTGCCTTTAAGAAGACCTCAATGAGCTCCTCATCCAGACAACCTCTCCTCAATGGATCTTTGATGCCTACCTCTCTATCAGAAAGCAGGCATGGCAAGAGCATTCCATTGGCAGTCAGCCTGAGCCTGTTACACCCCTGACAAAAGGAGTGACTGATTGGGCTTATGAAACCTATCTCCCCCTCACCCCCGTCAAATCGAAACCTCCTCGCAGGGCCATCATTCTCTCCTGGGGAAACAGGGATCAATGGCCCCAATTCATTCACAAGGGCCTTTTCTATCTCTGAGTTGGGAGTGAATGCCAGGCTATTTGCCTGTAAACCAATCGGCATACACTCGATGAACCTGATATGATAGGGGCGTTCAATGGCAAGACGACCAAAATCCAAGACTTCACTGTCATTGATGCCCTTCATGACAACTACATTTAGCTTTATGGGAGAGAAGCCCATATCCCTGGCCATTTCTATCCCCTCCCAGACCCTGGTAAAGTAATCAAAGCGGGTGATGAATTTAAAGTTCAGTCTCTTAAGACTGTCAATACTTACATTGATCCTCTCTATACCGGCCGCCTTTAACATATCCAGATTATCCTTGAGGTAGACCCCATTCGTTGTCAGGGAAACATCATCAAGGCCCTCTATGTTCATAAGCATCGGTATGAATTCCCCTATTCCCTTCCTGACAAAGGGCTCTCCCCCTGTCAGCCTGATCTTGTTTATGCCCAATTCAATCGCGATCCTCACAATCCTGAGCAACTCCTCGTAGCGCAGGATCTCCTTATGCTCGAGTTTCCTGTCACCAGTAGGTGGCACACAGTAAATGCAGCGCAGGTTGCACCTATCCGTAATGGATATCCTCAGGTA
>JABXJZ010000028.1 GCA_013375335.1 Desulfobacterales bacterium | reverse complement strand
ACGTAGGCATGCAGTGGGTCAGGACCATAGTCAGTTTTGGTCAGAATTCCAAGCCCTTATTGCAATTGTTGGAACTCGGAGATTGAAGAACGGGTAGGTATCTATGCAGCAAGGGTTTCCTTTTGTGGTTTAGTAAATTCGCCACATGGCGTTTCGGTTGCGTGGGGTGCTCGCCCTCGCTTCGGTAAAATTATGTGAAATTTCTTTAGTTGGAAGGACGTATTATGAAGGAGTTAGAAGAAGCTCTTTTGCCATTCAAAGAGAAGCGAAATATGACGATACCAGCACTTCAGATAGCCCAGGAAAAGTTGGGTTATTTGCCCAGGGAAGCGATTGAAGATGTGGCTCAAACTTTGGGTTTACCTCCAGGCGAAGTCTATGAAGTGGTTACTTTCTATGCCCAGTTCCGTCTAAAACCAATAGGCAAGAACATCATTACAGTGTGTAGAGGTACAGCATGTCATGTGGGAGGTAGTTCAGGTATCTTGAAAGAACTTGAGAGAATACTGGGTATATATGCCGGGGAGACGGATGAAAAAAGGGAATTTACATTGTTGACAGTAGCCTGCTTTGGTGCCTGCGCTCGAGCCCCTATAACGGTTACAGAGACATTGGGCCTACCGGGAAGAAAGGTTCACGGATATATGACAAAGATGAAGGCAAGAGATCTGATAGAGGAGATTAAACAAAAAATGGCTGAAGAAGCCGCTGAAGCTGCATAAGAGGAGAAGAATATGACCTTTGAAGAGTTACAAGAGCGGGCTCGAGAAAAATGGAAAGATACAGAAGAGAGTTCCACCCCAATAGTTCGTGTGGGTGCTGCAACATGTGGTCTGGCGGCAGCGGCAGGAGAGGTGATAGAGGCAATAGAAGATGAAGTAAAGCAGTTAAACCTGGAGGTAAAATTGGTGAGTGTAGGTTGTATCGGTTGCTGTTATGCTGAACCCCTCATTGATATCAAAAAACCTGGAAAACCAAGGATCGTGTATAGCTTTATCACACCGGATAAAGCACGAGAGATAATCAAAGATTATATAGTTGATGATAATCCAAGACCTGATCTAGCGATGGGTACTATTGGTGAAGGAGAAGTTGAAGACATTCCTAGGTTTTTTGAGTTAGCCTACTATAAGCCTCAAGTGCGCCTTATAACAGAGAATTGTGGCACTATCGACCCTAGGGATATCCACCAATATATCGCAAATGGTGGTTTTGGAGGGCTTAAAAGGGCATTGTCTATGTCTCCAGACGATGTGGTAGAGGAAGTGAAGAAATCAGGTTTAAGGGGGCGTGGTGGTGCAGGATTTCCCACGGGGCTAAAATGGAGTCTCTGTCGTGAAGCAAAAGGTTCACCTAAATACCTGATCTGTAATGCCGATGAAGGGGACCCTGGGGCATTCATGGATCGCTCTGTATTAGAGGGAGATCCTTATCGTGTACTGGAAGGAATGTTGATTGGAGCATATGCCATTGATGCTTCCGAGGGCTATATCTATTGTAGAGCGGAATATCCACTGGCTGTAGAATTGATTTCAAATGCCATAAATCAGATGGAGAGAGATGGACTGGTTGGAGATGATATTATGGGAAGCGGTTTCAGCTTTCGCTTTCATTTGTTTCTAGGCGCGGGGGCATTTGTCTGTGGCGAAGAAACATCATTGATGGCTTCCATTATGGGGAGGCCCGGCCGTCCCCGGCCTCGTCCACCATTTCCTGCCCAGTCCGGATTGTTTGGTAAACCTACCAATATTAACAATGTAGAAACATGGGGTAATATTCCATGGATTTTGAGACATGGTGCAGATGCATTTGCCTCTTATGGTACAGAGAGGAGTAAGGGGACCAAGACTCTGTCTCTTACCGGTAAGGTACAACGCACAGGGCTTATAGAAGTTCCCATGGGTATCACCATAGATGAAATCGTTTATGAGATAGGCGGTGGCATGAAAGATAATGCTACGTTCAAAGCCGTACAGACGGGTGGACCTTCAGGAGGAAGCATTCCTCATTACTTGGGTGATACCCCTGTTGATTATGAAACATTAACTGCATTGGGAACTATTATGGGTTCCGGTGGATTGGTTACTATGGACGATAGAACCTGTATGGTAGATGTGGCGAGATACTTCTTGGGATTTACTCGCTGTGAGTCCTGCGGTCAATGTACACCTTGCCGAGAAGGAACCAAACAGATGTATAGAATTCTGGACAGTATCAATAAAGGGGAAGGAAAACCAGAAGATATACCTCTACTGAAAGAGATTTCGGAAATAGTAATAGATAGTTCTCTCTGTGGATTGGGTCAAACATTGGGAAAAACCGTGCTGACTACCCTTACATATTTCCCTGAAGAATACGAAGAACATATCAATAGGAAATATTGCAGGAGTAGAGTATGTAAGAGGCTCTCACCAGCTCCCTGTCAGGCGGCCTGTCCAGTGGGTATTGATGTGCCCACATATAATGCACTCATTGCCTGGGGTAGATTTGATGATGCACTGGAGGTGATCAGAGAGGATAATCCATTTCCTGCCGTTTCTGGATGGATGTGTCCTCACCCGTGTGAGAAAGATTGCACACGTTTAGAAACAGATAAAGCAATATCTATTCGTGCATTGAAACGATTTGTGGCAGAACATGAGATAAAAGCAGGACGAAGAAAGAAGGTAGTTCATCCTAGTCCGATTACACGCGAAGAAAAGACAGCTATCATTGGAGCAGGTTTGACTGGATTATCTGCTGCTCATGACCTGAGGAGAGAAGGCTATCCGGTAACGGTCTTTGAATCCAAACCATTTGCTGGCGGGATGTTAAGAATAGCTGTTCCGGATTACAGGATTCCCCCTCATATTGTTGATTACGAGGTTGAGATAATAGAGAAGAATGTGGGCGTAGAGATCAAAACAAATGTTGCCATTGGTAAGGATTTGACAGTCGAGGATTTGAAAAAACAAGATTATAAGGCAGTACTTATTGCAATTGGAGCTCACAAACCTGTGGATTTAAGATTATCCGGTTCCGAGGGTGAAGACTACATCCATGCAATAGAGTTCTTAAAGAGAGTAAAAGCTGGCAACCGTGAAAAACCAGGAGATGTAGTAGCGGTGATTGGCTGTGACCATGCAGCAATAGATGCAGCTCGAACAGCAGCACGCCTGGGCTCAAGGGTTACGATAATCTATCCTCGCTCAAGAGACCAACTACCTGTAGGAGAAGATATCTTGAAAGAGGTAGAAGATGAGCATATTAAATTTCAACATCTGGCCGTGCCCACCGAAATTGTGAGAAGAAGGGATGGTAGCATTAAGGCAGTAAAATGTATGCAAACTGAATTGCATGAACCATGTTTAGATGATGCAGGTAGACATAGAGCATTGCCAATTGAAGGTTCAGAGTTGTTTGTGCCCGCAACAACAGTAATGGTGTCTATTGGAATGGAAAGTGACCTCTCTAGTTTGTCTTATAAACTAGCAACCAATGAGTTGGGTTCGATAATCATTGATCCTGAAACTCTTGAGACAAGTGAAAAGGGTGTCTTTGCTGCAGGTGACGCAGTAACCGGTCCAGCTACGATAATAGAAGCGATAGCAGCCGGTCAGAAAGCAGCAGCTTCAATTAAATGTTATTTAAACGGTGTAGAATTCAAAGAACCGTACAAATTGGTCAGACCGAGAATGCGCATTGAACCTGTAGAAGTTGAAGAAGAACTAGAAACATTTAGAAGACCAGATGAACTTGTCCGCCCATCTGAAGAGAGATTGTTTGACTTTGAGGAAGTTAGACTGGGACTAACGGAGAAACTGGCAGTATATGAAGCAAAACGCTGTTTGCGCTGTGATTATGAGGAAGAGGAGGAACTCAAATAAACCGAAAAGGAGTCACAATGACTAAAGAAGAGCTAAACAGCATAATTGAAGAAAGGGGAACAGGCGCTCCGCCTTTAGTAGGGATATTACAGGAGATTCAAAAGCGCGAACATTGTCTGCCATTTAGAACTCTGGAAATGGTTGCTGAGAGACTTGCAACACCAATGTCTCGCCTCTATAGCCTGGCAACATTTTATAAATCATTCACACTCAAACCCGTTGGACGACATGCGATAGACGTATGTCTAGGTACGACCTGTCACGTATGCGGTGGTCGAAGAATAATGGATCGCCTGCTCCTTGCCCTTCACGTAATTGAGGGCGGTACCACGAGTGATCATAGATTTACTGTGACTCCAGTACGTTGCCTCGGGTGTTGCAGTATAGCGCCAGTAATCCGTATCGACAGTACTGTATATGGTCATGTGACTCAGAGCCAGTTAGCAAAGATTCTTGAAAAGCATGACTAGGAAACAGAAAGAGGAAGATTACATATGGGTGATACTAAAATAAGAAAACCTGAGGATCTGGAAAAGCTGAGGGCAGAAGGTCTGAAGTTGATCTCACCCGATCGTAGCAAGATCACGGTGGGTATGGCAACTTGTGGTATCGCCCAAGGCGCTAAGGAGGTATTTGATGCAATCAATGAAGAAGTCTCTACCTTAGAGGCAAATATAATTGTAGCACGTACGGCGTGCATAGGTTATTGCCAAGCAGAACCAATTGTAGAGGTTTATCTACCGGGCAAATCGAGGATATTGTATCACAGAGTGACTCCTAAGAAGGCTAGAGAGCTGGTTTCCTTGACTGCCAGAGGAGAGATAAAAAGGGAATGGACCTTGTATAGTATAGAAAGTTCGGTTGAAGGCATACCTCCAATGGAGGAGGTGCCCTTCTATAAGAAGCAGGTAAAGATTGTTACTAGAAACTGTGGATTTATTGATCCGAGGAGCATTACGGAATATGTCGCCCGCGGCGGCTATTTTGTGCTAGCTAAAGCCTTAGGTATGAAACCAGAGGGGCTAATTGACGAGATATCTCGGTCTGGTCTCAGAGGGCGAGGAGGGGCAGGATTTCTTACAGGCAGGAAATGGGCTATTGCAAGAAATGCAAAAGGTAATCAGAAGTATATGATTTGTAATGGTGACGAAGGCGACCCTGGGGCATATATGGATCGAGGTATGATGGAGGGAGATCCATTTGCCGTATTGGAAGGCATGACAATCGCTGCCTATGCAATTGGTGCAAACCAGGGCTATTGGTATACCCGTGACGAGTACCCATTAGCCTTAGAAATGATTACGAATGCGATAGATAATGCAAAGGAGTATGGCCTGTTGGGGAAGGATATTTTGAGATCGGGTTTTGACTTCGACGTAAGGATTGCCAGAGGAGCAGGGGCATTTGTCTGTGGTGAAGAAACGGCATTGATAGCGTCTGTCGAGGCAAGACCACCCAATCCTTCACCTCGACCGCCTTATCCGGCCATTTCCGGATTATTTAGCAAGCCAACTGTGATCAATAATGTAGAAACCCTAGCCAATATTCCACAGATAATCCAGAATGGAGCAGAATGGTTTTCATCCAGAGGCACTCAATCTACTAAAGGCACCAAGGTATTCTCTCTGGTAGGAAAGATAAAGAATAATGGACTTGTTGAGGTTCCTATGGGTATCTCCCTTCGAGAGATGGTTTTTGATATCGGAGGTGGCATTCCTGGAGGGGCAAAGTTCAAGGCTGTCCAGAGTGGTGGGCCATCAGGTGGGCTTATACCTGAAGAATTCATTGATACTCCAGTCGATTATGAGCATCTGGAAGCACTCGGTGCTATTATGGGTTCAGGGGGGATGATCGTAACTGATGAAAGTACCTGCATGGTAGATCTTACAAAGTTTTTCTTTGATTTCTTGAAGTATGAATCGTGTGGTAAATGTGCTCCCTGCCGTGAAGGAATTAGGCAGGCACACGAAATACTGGAACGTATCACTAAAGGTGAAGGTAAAGATATAGACATAGAGACACTGGATCAAGTTGCACATATGGTTAAGGATTTCTCTTTATGCGCATTGGGGGGAACTGCTCCAAATCCTCTGATTACAACACTCAAGTATTTCCGCAATGAGTATCTGGCCCATATAAAGGAAAAACGTTGTCCTGCCGGGGTATGTAAGAATCTTATTACTTATAAGATTGACCCTGAAAAATGTAACGGATGTCATGTATGTATCAGATCATGTCCCCAGGGAGCTATTACGGGTGAGAAAAAGAAGGTTCACTCAATTGACCAGGAAGGATGCATCAAATGCGGGGGATGTTTGGAGGCATGTAAGTTTGATGCAGTAATAGTAGAGTAGTTGGAGGTATCTATATGGTAACGCTGGAAATAGATGGTCAAGAGATAGAAGTAGAAGAAGGAACCACAGTGCTAAAGGGGGCCCAGAAGCTTGGCATTTATATACCTACGCTATGTTATGAAGAGACAATTAAACCGTATGGGGCTTGCCGTCTCTGCGTAGTAGAAACCATTGTAAATGATAGATCAATGTTTCAGTCATCTTGTTCTCTTTCGGTAGCAGAAGGTATGATAGTAAAGACAAATTCCAAACCTGTGGTGAAGGGACGGAAAATTCTTTTGGAGCTGTATTTATCACGATGTCCGGAAGTTAAGAGGGTAAGAGAACTGTGTGACCAATATGGAGTTACAGAGACAAGGTTTACGACATTTGATAAAAGCGAAGACTGTGTTCTCTGTGGATTGTGTGTAAGGGTATGTGAAGAATTGGTGGGTGCTCGAGCTATTGATTTCGTAGGACGAGGAACTGAGCGAAAGGTTGATGTTCCATTTGAACGTGTGTGGGATGAATGTGTAGCCTGCGGTGCGTGTACTTATGTTTGTCCTACCGGTCACATTCAGAATGAGGCCCACAGAGTTGCCCAGCTGAAAAGACAGTTGGGAATTCAGCGGAAATGCCGCTATATGCTTATGGGTGCTGTCTCCAATAAACTATGCCCCAATAATTATGAATGCTGGAGATGTGAATATGAGCAGAGAACAGAGTACCGTCTGGGTGAGCACGCAGTGTTGGCTCTAAAACCCGCTCAGAGGCAAGGTGGCTAATATATGATAGAATGGAAATTAGTTTGGGAGGACAAAAGATAGACATGGTAAATATTACTATTGATGGTAAGCCCATCGAGGCAAGAGAAGGTTCTACAATCTTGGAGGCAGCCTTAGAAAACGGCATTGATATTCCCCATCTCTGTTATCATAAGGGTCTGAGCAGGGCCGGAGCCTGTCGGCTGTGTGGGGTGAAGGTGAGGATTGGAGAGCGCTGGCTAAACAAGGAAGGACATGCTCCACATTCAATGCACATAACTGCCTGTACAACCGAGGTAGGGGAAGGAATGGAGATTGTGGCTCACGATGCCGAATTAAAAAAGGCAAGGCAATTAATCATAGAGTTCCTTTTAGCGGCGAACAAACATGATTGTATGGTCTGTGAATCGAATGGTGTATGTGAACTGCAGAGATATGCTTATGAGCTTGGTGTGGATCAAAAAAATCTGCGTTTTCCCAGTCCGGAATATACTGAGCCCGTTGATGATTCCAGTGAAGCGATTACAAGAGACCTCAATAACTGTATACTCTGTGCAAGATGTGTACGTGCATGTCAAGAGACCACTGTTCAGAGAATATGGCACTTCTATGGTCGGGGTGGTATTGATGATACCTTACCCAAAATGAAGCTTATTGCTGGATTTGATCAACCACTGGCGGAGACAGAGTGTGTCTCCTGTGGAAACTGTATCCAAGTCTGCCCTACCGGTGCTTTAACGGAAAAGTTAGCTCATTTCAAGGGTAGACCATGGGAATTCAAGAAAGTGCGCACCATATGCCCTTATTGCGGTGTGGGATGCCAGATCGAATTATGGGTTAAGGATAATAAGATTGTAAGGGTTTACGGTTGTGAAGATGCACCGGATAATAAAGGTGCTCTCTGTGTTAAGGGAAGATTTGGACTGGACTTTGTCAGTCATCCTGACCGCTTGACCAAACCGTTAATCAAGAGAAACGGGAAATTTGAAGAAGCAAGCTGGGACGGAGCACTGGATCTTATTGCCGACAGATTTAAAGATTTAAAGGATAAATACGGTGGTGATGCTTTGTCAGGTCTTTCTTCTGCTAAGTGCACCAATGAAGAGAATTACTTGTTTCAAAAGTTCATTCGCACCTGTTTCGGCACCAACAGTGTTGACCACTGTGCGCGGCTTTGACACAGCTCCACAGTCGCCGGTCTGGCGATGGCCTTCGGTAGCGGAGCAATGACCAATTCCGTAAGGGATTGCGTGGAAGAGGCAAATGTTATTCTGGTTATTGGCTCCAATACTACCGAACAGCATCCAGTGATGGGGTATCTCATCAAACATGTTGTGGAATACAGTGATACAAAGCTTATCGTGGCAGACCCGAGGAAAATAGAGCTTACAGAATACGCAGATGTATGGCTGAGGCATAGATGCGGAACAGATGTTGCACTGCTCAACGGTCTTATGAATGTCATTTTAAACGAGGATCTCCATGACCATGAATTTGTAGAGAATCGTACGGAGAACTTTGAAGAGTTGAAAAAGGTGGTCTCCAAGTATACACCGGAACAAACGGAAGAGATCACCGGTGTTCCAAAAGAAAAAATTATAGAAGCGGCAAGACTGTATTCAGAAGCAGGCAGAGCTTCCATCCTTTATTCTATGGGTATAACCCAGCATACAACAGGAACGGAAAATGTTTTGTCTGTGGCCAATTTGGCTATGCTCACCGGCAACATAGGAAATGAAGGTACCGGCGTTAATCCTCTGCGTGGACAGAATAATGTTCAGGGTGCCTGTGACATGGGTGCTTTACCTCCACTTTTCCCTGGCTATCAGAAAGTCGCTGTTCCTGAGGTGAGAGAGAAATTCGAGAAGGCGTGGGGAGTAAAACTTTCCGCAAGTGGAGGACTGACCGTGGTGGAGATGATGGATGCGGCCACTGAAGGGAAGATAAAGGGGATGTATATCATGGGTGAAAACCCCATGTTAAGCGATCCCAATATCGGTCATGTAGAGGAGGGATTAAAAAACTTAGAGTTTCTGGTGGTGCAGGATATCTTCCTAACCGAGACGGCGGAACTTGCAGATGTTGTTTTACCTGCTGCTTGTTTCGCCGAAAAGGACGGAACAGTTACCAATACCTGCCGACGGGTCCAGCTCCTGCACAAAGCAGTTATTCCTCCGGGAGAAAGCAAGCAGGACTGGGAGATCATTTGTGAAGTCAGTAAAAAAATGGGCTATTCAATGTCTTACACTTCACCTAAGGAAATAATGGAAGAGATCGCTTCGTTGACACCCTCTTACGGTGGTATTTACTATGACAGGCTGGAAAGTGGCGACGGCTTGCAATGGCCCTGTCTGGACCGAAAGCATCCAGGCACACCTATACTGCATAGGGGAGCCTTCACCAGAGGAAAGGGACTATTTGTAGGAGCGGAATACAAGCCGCCCGCAGAACTGCCAGATAAAGACTATCCATTTATACTTACTACCGGTAGGCTCCTCTATCATTTCCATACCGCTAGCATGACCAGACATTCTAAACCACTGAGTGCTATTGTACCGGAAGGGTTTGTGGAGATAAATCCAGATGATGCAGGGAAATTTGGGATAAGAGAGGGGGATTTAGTAGAGGTGAGCTCGAGGAGGGGAAAGATACAGACCAAGGCCAGGGTTACGGATAGGGTTGCATCTGGGATTATATTCATGCCATTTCACTTTGCTGAGGAGGCGGCAAATAGGCTGACTAATCCAGCACTTGATCCCATAGCCAAAATCCCAGAGTTAAAGGTATGCGCCGCTGCTGTAAGGACCTTGTAATTGGCACATTATGCAAGAAATCGGTAGCTCTCCTTCTGGAAGGAAGGCCTCTTTGTGCTTTTCGCTGCCGGTTTGCCGGCTCGTCTCCTGTGTAGGTCCTGTATTTACCTCTTATCCTTTTTGAGGAGCCGCTCCGCCCCCGAGCTGGTGCTGACAAATTGCATAGTTAGCGAGGCTGTGTTTTAGCGTTGAAGTATCCATGATGATCCATCAGCGAAAAGGGGAGAGCGACTCCATGTAGAACAGCATGAGAGGATATTTGTGAGCATGAAGGTGCCGGGGGAGATTGTTAAGCAAGATATGGCCAGGAGCCCGAAGGTTTCCCCTCGTGAAAGGATCAAGGATTTCAGGGAGGTGGAGCTTGGCTTTGATAGCGAGACCATCAAAGAGGAATGCACAGGCTGTCTACGATGTGATGTTAGGGTAGATTGAGCCGTGATCCTTCACGGTGGATACTCAAACAGAGCCGGGCCGATTTCCTCCAAGGCCGATAGACCGCGAGAGGGTAGTGGTCAGACATTTCAGGGTTTCAGAGGTGAACCGCTGCATTTGCTCGGGGGATCAGGCTAAAAGAGTACCTGTTGGAAGGAGGCGTTTGAAGGCATCAGATGGATAAGAATTGCCGGTTGCTGACTCCTTACATAGGCGGTGAATGTGGAAGGTATGGTTAAGGGGGCAATTATATGAATTGGGTCGACCAGGTCAGTGGAATGCACTACGAGGGGATGTTGATCCGGCCGCCCAGCGAGGCACGGAGCATCCTGCTGCAGGCCACTGTTGGCTGTTCTCATAACAAGTGCACTTTCTGCGGCTCCTACAAGGACAAGAGGTTTCGGATCAAGGGCAATGATATCATCTTGAGTGATATCCTCTTTGCCTCACGGTATATGCGGGATCAGGAAAGGGTCTTTATCATGGATGGTGATGCCCTGATCATCCCCTATCCTCGCTTGCTGTGGATTTTGGAGAGGATAAGGGAACACCTCCCATGGGTCAAGAGGGTTGGCATTTATGCAAACACCAAGGGTATCAGGATGAAGAGCGAGGAAGAGCTGGTGAGACTGAGGGAAATGGGCCTGGGGACAATCTACATGGGTATAGAGACAGGCGATGATGCCACATTGGAGGCCATCAGGAAGGGGGCTA
>JABXJZ010000204.1 GCA_013375335.1 Desulfobacterales bacterium | reverse complement strand
CGTTTCAAAATGGTTTATTTGTTCCTAAACCTTAGAAATATAAGCTCCGTCTATATAAACCATTTTGAAACGCCCACTAATCTAAGCTATATGAGGGCATAATCAAAAAAAAAGACACCCATACCCTTAAACTATTGGTTGCTATATTAACAAGCCGGTAATGCTCCCAAGCTGATTGCCAAGATCAATTTTAGACCAGCTTATTTTTTCGTTGCTAAAGGCAATCCTTTGTGCTTAAATGACCGTTAACCAAAAAATCATAAAAGGGAAAGGAGAGCTGGTATGAAAAGACAACTTTGCTTGCTTATTGCCCTGGTAGCGCTAATCGTGATTTCTCTGTCCCCGGCAGTAACATGTAAGGCACAGGAGGTGGCTTACTCTGCCATCTGTCAGGATGTAATTGATCGGCAACCTATAGCGGTTGGAGATAGCTTTGACGCGTCGGTGGGCCAACTATGCTGCTTCACTAAGATTGTCGGCGCCGAGAGCCCTATTGAGATCACCCACGTCTGGTATTTCGGCGATACTGTAAGGGCCAGGGTAGATCTGGCAGTAAGGTCCACCAGTTGGCGCACCTATAGCTCAAAAAGGATCCAAGCCCATGAGATTGGAGACTGGCATGTAGATGTGCTCGGTCCACAGGGTCAGATATTGGACAGGCTGTGGTTCAAAATCACTTCGTACTAAGGGTGATTTGGCTATTTTGGGTTGGGGCTTGCCTGCAGGTATTCAATGTCGGGTACGTGGTTAAGGGGGCATCATGAATAAATCCCAATTGATACAGACATTGGCAAAGAGGGAGAATCTCACAATTAGGACAGCAGAAGAAGTAGTCAACACCTTTTTCAGAGAAATCGAGAAGTCGCTCATACGGGGTGATAGAGTAGAGATTCGAGGATTGGGGAGTTTCAAGGTCAAACAGTATGACAGTCATGATGGAAGAAACCCTAAGACGGGGAAAATAATAAGGGTTAAGAGCAAGAAACTCCCGTTTTTTAAAGTAGGCAGAGAGCTAAAGGAAAGAGTCGATACTATTTAAAATCCATGCCATCTATATCCCTTGGACGTGCTAGACGGGGAGCTAGCGGTGCCCTGTAGCCCGAAATCCGCTCATGCGGGGTCGATTTCTTCCCGAGAAACAAGAGGTGGGGATCAATTCTTTCAGCAAGAGAGGAGGTCGGACCTCGTGTGACAGATGATTATGAACCCCGTCAGGTCCGGGAGGAAGCAGCGGTAAATAATTCAATCTGCAGCACGAAGCAATCTGCCCTCGTGACCTCTTCTTGCTGAGAGATTGTCTCCCTTTCTGTTCAAAGGAGGATGCACGACCAAGGGATTTTTCCTTGGGCCAGCCAGCTTGCAATTCCCTTCTAAGTCATCAAACATCGAATCAAACTATACCTAATAGAGCGGCATAACTATGGATAAATCCCGATATCCGATGGTTGAGGAAGTAGTATCCATAGGGTTTAATCGAGAGATAGGAAAGGATACCTTCCTGATGGGATTTCCCTGCGTAGCCCTGACCTCACGGGCTAAACCGGGCCAGTTTCTCATGATCCAGGTGGACAGGCAAGCAAAGGACCCACTTTTGAGAAGGCCATTTTCTATCCATGGGGTCCTGGATAGCAATAGGTTGATGATCCTATACAAGGTAGTCGGCAAGGGAACAGCGCTTCTGTCTGCTTTAAGAGAAGGCGACACGATTTCGGCGATTGGCCCACTGGGCAACGGGTTTACCCTCCCCGGGCCAGGTGAAAGGGCCTTGCTCGTGGCTGGAGGAATGGGTATAGCACCCTTATTTTTCTTAACCCAGGTATTAACGAGAGCCCAGAACCATTCAGTTAAGATGTTCCTCGGGTTTCCGACTTCTCAAGACGTTGTCCTTATCGATCAGCTCAAGGGGCTCGGGGTTGACCTCTCCCTCACTACAGAGGACGGCTCACTGGGCATAAAGGGGCTTGTTACTGACCTATGGGATCAGACCCTGAGTCAAGAATCGACTCAAAAACCCGTAACCTATGCCTGTGGCCCGGCTTCAATGCTCAAAGAGATTGCTCAAAAGGCCATTGCCCGCAATCTCAGGTGCTATGTCTGTCTGGAAGGCTACATGGGATGCGGTCTGGGGATATGTCAGGGCTGCGCTGCTAAGGCCGCCGGTAGTAAGGACAAGCCATATTATTATGTGTGTCAGGATGGCCCCGTGTTCTCAGCCGAGATGATTGACTGGGAGGTTATGTAATGGGTGCCTTACCCGAGTTATCAGTAGATATAGGGGGCCTAAAGATTAAGAATCCGGTTATCGCTGCCTCGGGAACCTTTGGTTATGGCGATGAATTAGCCCCCTTTTATGATCCCTCCCTTCTCGGGGCGATAATTGTCAAGGGCCTATCCCTGAGGCCAATGCCTGGAAATCCACCTCCGAGGATTGTGGAGACACCGTGCGGTCTCTTAAACGCAATCGGACTTGCTAACATCGGTATAGAGGCCTTTGTTGGGGAAAAGCTCCCATCCCTGGCAACAATTAAAGCCCCGATCATCACCAACATATACGGTCATACCATCGAGGACTACGCGGAGATGGCCAGGAGGATAGAAGGGGTTAAGGGGATCGCCGCCGTAGAAGTAAATATATCCTGCCCTAACGTGGAGCAAGGAGGAATGGCCTTTGGCAGGGATCCAGATTCTGCCGCCAGGGTAGCTGATCGGGTCGTCGAAAATACGACTAAGCCCGTCATTGTAAAACTAACGCCCAATGTAACTGATATAGGCCTCATAGCAAAGGCAGTGGAGGCAGCCGGTGCACAGTCCATCTCGGTTACAAACACATTTCTGGGTATGGCTGTGGATGTAGCTACCAGACGACCCAAGCTGGCAAATATGGTAGGGGGTCTGTCTGGCCCTGCTATTAAGCCGATGGCCCTCTACCTCGTTCATGAGGTGGTTAAAGCCGTGAGGATCCCCGTGATCGGTTTGGGCGGCATTATGGACTATCATGATGCCCTCGAGTTTCTGCTTGTAGGGGCGAGGGCCATTCAGGTGGGCACAGCAAACCTCGTCAATCCAAAGGCAGCAATCGAGATAGTCAATGGCCTCACTGATTTCTGTTTACGAGAAAAGATCAAGGATATTAATGAAATCATAGGTGCCTTAGAGACAAAGGGAGAAGATCATGAAAAAAAAGGAGATAGAAAGGATAAGTCAAAAGCTAATTTCTAAACCCAAATTGGTCTGGGACGCAATGGACAAAAGGGAAAAACAGAGGGTCTTCGATTGTGATAGGGAGTACCAGGATTTTCTAAACAAGGCAAAGACGGAAAGAGAGGCGGTTACTGTGATCTCCAATATCGCCCGCAAAAATGGCTTCTCCTTGAACCCTCCAAGTGCGCTCCCTATCAGGATGATGAGGACATTTCTGGGAAAATCAATCGCCCTGTGTCTATCTGGTAGCAGGCCCATGGATGAGGGAATCAATCTGATCGTCAGCCACCTTGACTCTCCCCGGCTCGACCTAAAACAGAATCCACTCTACGAAGAAGTTGATCTGGCCTTTATGAAAACCCATTACTATGGGGGCATAAAAAAATTCCAATGGCTCACCCGACCACTTGCAATTCACGGAAGGATAATCCGCTCCGATGGGAGTTCTCTGGATATTGTCGTTGGTGAGGACGACGCTGATCCGGTATTTACCGT